>JANWYN010000120.1 GCA_025055235.1 Candidatus Roseilinea sp.
GCCTGATCATGGCCATCGTCACCGTGCCGGGCGACTTGGCCAACGGTCTGCTGGCCGGCGTCAGCCCGGTGCATGGCTTGTATTCGCTCATCGGCGGCACGGCCGTCGCTGCGTTGTTCACCGGGTCGGTCATCATGAACGTGGACTCGACCAGCGCCTCGGCGCTGGCCACAGCCGAAGTGGTGAAGGGCTTTTCAGCGGATCGGCACTTCACCGTGCTCGTCACGCTGGGCTTGCTCGTCGGCGCGTTCCAACTGTTGTTCGGCCTGCTCAAGCTGGGCAGCCTGATCAACTTCATCTCCAACGCTGTGATGACTGGCTTCCTCACCGGCATCGCGACGCTGACGATACTGGGCCAGGTCGGCGATCTGACCCGCTACGCCAGCGACGCGCCGAACAAGGTGTTCAGGGCGATTGACACGCTGCTCCATCCCGGGCAGATTGACTTGCCGACGCTCGCCATCGGTCTGCTCACGATGCTGTTGGTCTTCGTCGTTGGACGTATGAAAGCGCTCGGGCGATTTTCGTATGCCGTCGCGCTGGCTGTCGCATCGTTGGTCGTGCCGTTGCTGGGGTTGCAATCGGTCACGCTCGTAGGCGACACGACCGAAATTCCGCGCCAGTTGTTCAACGTGCACCTGCCCGACTTGTCCTTGCTGCCAACCTTGTTCGGGCCTGCGCTGGCTATTGCCGTCATCACGCTCGTGCAAGCCGCCGGCGTCGGCCAGGCCATCCCCAACCCGGATGGCCGTTACCCCGACCCCAACCAGGACTTTCGCGGGCAGGGCATGGCCAACTTCGCCAGCGGCGTACTGGGCGGCATCCCGGTCGGCGGGTCGCTTTCGGGCACGACGCTGATCAGGTCGTGCGGCGGCGCCGGGCGCTGGTCGAACATCTTTACCGCGCTGTTCGGCGCGCTGGCGGTGCTGTTGCTGGCCAGCGTGCTCGAGCGACTGCCGTTGCCCGCGCTCGCCGGGCTGCTGGTCATGGTCGGCATCGAGATGTTCAACCCGCGCCGGATTGCGACCACGCTGCGCACCAGCGGTGTATCGGCCTTCGTCATGCTGTTGACCTTCGTCGCCACGCTGTTCCTGCCCATTCAGTCCGCTGTTGCGATCGGGGTCGTACTGCACTTCTTTGTGCACATCTACCAATCCGCCAAACGCGTTCGCATCGAGCAATATGTGCTCAATCCTGACGGCAGCATAGACGAAATCGAAGCGCCACCCTTGCGCTTGGCCTCGAACGATGTCACTCTTCTGCACCCAGTAGGCAGCCTGTTCTTCGCCGGCGCGGCTGAGTTTGAATCGAAGCTGCCCGAGATCGGGCAAGCCGAGCGACCGGTGGTCATCATCGAGCTGCGCGACCGAGATGAACTGGGCAGCACCTTCATCCGCGTGCTGGAACGCTATGCGCACGCGCTGCAGCGCAATGGCGGCGCGCTGATGTTGTCGGGCGTGAACGATCGTGTGCTCGAACAACTGCGCGACACGGACTTGCTGCAGATCATCGGCAGCGATCACGTCTTCATGCAGCGTGCGCGCGTCGGCGGCGCGCTGCTAGAAGCCAATGCCAAAGCGCGCGCGTGGCTGTCGCACGCACAATCACCTTCGAGGGAGAAGCCGTCATGATTCCGGGGATTGAAGGCGCGCGGCGGACGCCGGCCAATGCTGCATATGATCTGTTCATCACCGCCGCCTCTATGCTGGCGATTGCCAACGTCGCCCTGATCGCGTTGGTGCGCAGCGAAGTCGTGGACAGCGTCATCTTCATCATCGAGTTGTTCTTGAGCGCGGTGTTCTTCCTTGACTTTTTGCGCCGGCTGCGCAGCGCCGTGTCTGCCGCCGATTACTTTCTGCGGGGGTTCGGCTGGGCGGATCTGTTGAGCAGCGTGCCCTTCCCGCTGTTCAATCTGTTCCGCCTATTCTTCCTCGCTCGGGCAGTGCGCGTCTTGCGAGCGTATGGCCTGCAGCGGCTGCAGGCCGATTCCATGAAGTATCGCGCCACCAGCACGCTGCTGATCGTCTTCGTGGCCATCCTGCTGCTGATGGAATTTGGCGGCATGGCCATCGTCATCGCCGAGCGCGACGCGCCCAACGCCAATATCAAGACCGGCGCCGACGCGATCTGGTGGATCATGGTGACGATCGCGACCGTGGGCTATGGCGACCGCTATCCGGTCACGCTGGCCGGCCGACTGATCGGTATGGCCGTGATGATCGCAGGGGTGGGCGTGTTTGGTGCGTTTTCGGGCTTTCTGGCCAACTTCTTTCTGTCGCCGCGTCTGCCCGCCAACATCATCGGCGACGCGACTCCGAACGACAGCGAGCGCCTCCAGACGTTAGCTGAGGTTCAACGCCTGCTTGAGGAGCATGAAAAGTCCCTGGCGACGTTGAAGGCAAAGTTGGCCGACCTCCGCGATCTCGAGCGCGATGGATGACCATTGCCGGAACGAATCGCTCGTGCCAATGAAACACTCTATGCCTGAGCCATCACCAACTGCGGTGCGGAGCTTGTCCCAGCGCATCACAAAGTATGTGCCGGTGCTCGATTGGGCGCGCCGCTATCAGCGCGCGTGGCTGGCCAACGACCTGATCGCCGGAGCCACCACCTGGGGCGTGATGACGCCGTCGGCCATGGCCTATGCCCAACTGGCCGGCCTGCCGGCGCAACACGGCTTGTATGCCGCGATGATGGCGCTGATCGCTTATGCGATCTTCGGCACATCGCGCCACGTCAAGGTCACTGCCAGCTCGACCGTGGCGGTGATGTCGGCCAGCGTGCTGGCGTCGTTCGCCATCGCCGACCCTGGCAAGTATCTGCTCCTGTCGTCGGCGTTGGCGCTGGCCGTCGGCATCGGGCTGGTGGCCGCGGGCGCGATCAAGCTGGGCTTCATCGCCGACTTCCTGTCCAAGCCGATCATCGCTGGCTTCATCTTCGGCGTCGCGATCACCATCATCATCGGCCAATTGCCGAAGGTGTTCGGCCTGCCCGGCGGCAGCGGCACGATCTTCGAGCAGATCGTCCAATTCATCACCCGGCTGCCACAGACTAACCTATACGCGCTCGGCATCAGCATCGGCGCCATCGTCGTGATGACGTTGATGCGCCAGCGCCTCCCGCGCATCCCGGCCGGGCTGGTGGTCTTGGTGCTCTCCATCGCCGTCGTGTCGCTGTTCAACCTCGACCAGCGGGGCGTGAGCATCGTCGGCAACGTGCCGCAGGGACTGCCGGAGTTCAGGTTGCCCCTGGTGTCACTTGGCGAGTTGGCGGGGATCGTCGCCAGCGCAGCGGGCATCATCTTCCTGGCAGCGGGCGAATCACTGGGCACGGCGCGCGCCTACGCCACACAGCACCGCGAGTCGCTAGATGCCGATCAGGAGTTGATCGCGCTCGGCGCGTCGAACATCGCCAGCGGCCTGGCGCAGGGGTTCGCGGTGGACGTCAGCCTGTCCACCACAGCTACTTCGGAGAACGCCGGTGCGCGCACGCAGATGTCGGGAGTGGTGACGGCCGGGCTGGTGGCCATCACGCTGTTGTTCCTCTCGCCGCTGTTCGCCAACCTGCCGAACGCCGTGCTGGGCGCGCTGGTCATCCTGTCGGTGGTGGGCCTGCTCGACGTGCCACGCCTGATGGCCATCTACCGTGCCCGTCGCGCCGACTTCCTGTTGGCCATCGCCGCGCTAGCCGGCGTGCTGCTGTCAGACGTGTTGACCGGCTTGGTGATCGCCGTGCTGCTGGCGCTGGTGCAGGTGTTGTATCGCGCCAGCCGGCCGTATCTGGCACAGTTGGGCGAAATCCCCGGCTCGCCCGGCGCCTATGGCGATATCGCCCGCGCGCCGGACAACCAACAAGTGCCCGGCCTGTTGATCGTGCGGCTGGATGCGCCGCTGTATTACTTCAACGCTAACCAGGCGACCCGGCAGATTCGCGATTTGGTAGCCAGCAGTAAGGACTCCGTGCGGGCGGTGCTGCTCGACTTGGGCGCGACGGCCGACCTGGACATCACCAGCGCCGATGCGTTGCAGGATCTGATGCGCGACATGCGCGAAGAGAACATCCGGGTGATGTTCGTGCACCTGCGCGGCGGCGTGCGCGAGCGGCTGGCGCGCATGGGCAAGCTGGCAGACTTCGGCGCGGCCAACGTGTATCCCAGCATTGACGCAGCGGTGCGCGACTTCAAAGGCGCGTGGATCACGCCGGACGAGGCGCCCGTGACGGTGGCAGAAGCGACGGCGGATGGCGAGCCGGAATCGCCAGTCAACGCTAAGCTAGGCGCTCAGTGAGCGAGACCACGGGCAGCGCTCCCACTGCCAGCGCTGCGCCGCCGCTACGTCCTTCAGGTAGAGGGTCTTAGTCGCCTGCGCCAGGTGCTGGGTGGCGTGATACCTGTCCGCAATCTCAACCGCGTCGGGGAAGTAGCCGGCCACCCGATTCCAGATCCACTCCGCCCCATCCGTGATGACCGACAGCTCGGCGGCCTGGGGCATCTGCCATGTCGGCGAGCGGTTCGACCGCTAACGCCCACAAGGCCGGGGCGAACTCTCGAGCCCAGCCTGCTATCGTCCTGCGTGTTGCGTCCTGCGTCTTGCGTCCCACGTCTTACGCTTCACGTTTTGCACTTCACGAGTTCCGTCTCGGTTCAGGCAAACGATGAGGCGGGGCAGCGAGTGGCCGAGTTGCAAAATACGCGATTGGATTTACCATACTGGAAATATAGTTTAGTTATCTGAACGCACAAGTCAGCCAAGTTACACGCGAGATCAATCGGAGAGCAAAGATGGGCCAAACGCAAACTCTGGCACGAGAGATGGCCGAGGAGGATGATCGGCCGACCGGTATTCTGCTATCCCTCCGGCGCGGCTTGCGCGTGCTCGAAGCGATTGCTACAAGCAACGGCGCAGCGACGGCGAAATGGCTGAGCCAGGAGACCGGCATCAAGATCGGCACGTGCTACCACATCCTGCGCACGCTGGAAGACGAAGGATATGTGGTGCGGCTACCGGGTAGCCGGTTCGGGCTGGGGAGCCGCGTTGCGTTTCTACACGACAACTTTCGCGCCCATCTGGCGCCGCCGCAAGAGCTGCTGGACATTCTCTCGCAGTTGCACGCCGAGGTGGGCGAGACGACGTACATCTCCGGCTGGTATGGCGACAACATCGTGCTGCAGCGCTATCTGGAGGGCGTGAACGCGGTGCACGTGCGCTCGCTGGAGATTGGCTACGCCGGCTTCGCTCACGCGCGTGCGTCGGGCAAGGCGATCCTGGCCTTTTTGCCGGAGGGGCGCGTGCGCGCCTACCTGGCCACGCATCCGCTCACCCGCCGCACGGCCAACACCATCACCGACGCCGACCAGTTCATCGAACACCTCAGACACACCGCGAATCAAGGCTACGCCGTGGACCGCGAAGAATTCGCCGACGGCGTATGCTGCGTTTCAGCCGCCATCTTCGACCGCAGCGGGTTTCCGGTCGGCGCCTACACCATCTCGCTCCCGGCCAACCGCTTCGAGGAGAAGGTGGAGGCACTGGCCGGCGCGACGAAGCGAGCGGCGATCCAGGCGTCCGTGGCGCTGGGGTTCTTGGGCACATACCCGCCTCAGTCGCCGCTGCTGAAGCGCTGAGACTGAACCAGTCCACATTCGAAGGAGGTGATCCACGCGAACGAATGCCCGACACGTCCGATTCCCTGACGCTTTCTCAGATTCGCTGCTCTCTTCATTCGAATCCATTTCGGAGGTTTACCATGTTCCGTGAACGCACTCATGCTTCGAGCAAATGCGCTGTGGCCGTCGTGGCCGCATCCACAGTCATCATTGCGGCCTGCGCTGCCCCTGCTACCACGCGCGTCATCGAGGTGACCAAAGAAGTCGTCGTAACCGCAGCGCCCGGCGCCGGCGCGATAGATCCCAACGCCAAGTTTCAGCTCACCTATCTGAACATCTGCTTCCCGTCGTCCATGGCCGTGACCGACCTGATGCTCGCGGCTTTCGGCGCCAAATACCCGAACGTAGACGTCAAAGTGGACTGCGCGCAGGGCGACTACGCTGAAGGTGTCTTCGCGCAGGCTGCTGCAGGCAACCTGCCCGATGTGATCTTTTCGGCAGACCTGTTCACCGTGCCGTTCGTGAACGCCGGCGTGCTGCTCGACCTGGAGCAATTCGACAAGGCCGACGACTCGTTCAGCTTCGACGACATCTACCCGAACATCCTCGCGCTTGGCCAAGTGCCCGGCAAGCCCGGCACATACATGATCCCGGCGTCATGGGACAGCGTGCAGATGTACTACAACAAGGACCTGTTCGAGAAGTCGGGTGCGCCCGTGCCAACCGACGAGTGGACCTGGGACGACCTGATCGCGGCCTGCAAGATCGTGCAGGAGAAGAACCCCGGCGTGTACTGCGTCGCCAACGGCGGCACCGAGGGCTGGGATTGGTGGGCCTACTTCATCCCCTGGATCGTTGGCCACGGCGGTTATCCGGTGAGCGAGGACTTCAAGACCTCGACGTTCAGCTCGCCCGAGTCGCTCGCCGGCATCCAAGCCTACGTGGACTTGTGGACCAAGCACAAGGTGACCATCCCCATCGGCGAGCAATTGCCGAGCGGGCGCGATGGCTGCTTCATCGCCGGCAAGTGCGCCACCTACTTCATGATCCCCGGCTTGATGAAGACCTTCCGCGAGAAGATCACCGACTTCACCTGGGATGTAGTGCAGATGCCTGCGTTGCCCAAGAAGCGCGTTACCGGCATGGGCACGTATGGCTACGGCATCAGCAAGGACAGCAAGAACCCGCAGGCAGCCTGGGAGCTGATCAAGTTCCTGGCTTCACCGACCGGCCAGCGCCTGAGCCTAACGAACTACATCGGCGTGCCGTTCCTCAAGTCCATGGCGAACGACCCGGTGTATGAGCGCCTGCAACCGCCGCCGCAGAACATCCAGGCCTTCCTCAAGGGTGGTGAAATCGGCATCTTCCCGCCCAACGGCTACCCGCCCAAGTGTGGCAGCCTATACGCCGGCTTGATCAACCAGACCATCCGGACGGCGCTCGAAGAGTCTATCCGCGGCGTCAAGACGGTCGAACAAGCCTTCAAAGATGCCGACGCGGAAATCCAGTCCTGCCTAGATACGGCGCAGTAGCATTTGCTTTTAGCCCTCACAGGGTTGCGAACCCTGTGAGGGCTTAATGCGAAGGAACCATGGTCACACAACCGATGACGACGCGCCCACGCCAGATGCGCCACAGCAGGCTTTACTGGCACGAGACGATTCAGGGCTACGCATTCATCATGCCGGTCGTGCTCGGCCTGATCCTGTTCGTCTTCGGGCCGATGATTGCCTCGCTATACATCAGCTTTACCGAATACAGCATTCTGCAGGCGCCCGTCTGGGTCGGCTTGCGCAACTACGTGGACATGTTCACGCGCGCGCCGCTGCGGGTGATGCATTCGCTGTGGGTGACGGTCATCTACGCCGCATGCTCCGTGCCGCTCATCTTGGTGACTGCGCTGGGCGCAGCCCTGCTGCTGAACCAAAAGCTGCGCGGCATGCGCTACTTCCGCACTGCTTTGTATATCCCCACCGTCGTGCCGCTCGTCGCCACGGTGTTCGTCTGGGGCTGGTTGCTGAATCCGTCGCTCGGCCTGGTCAACGCCACGCTCAAGCTGCTCGGCTTACCGCCCGGCACATGGCTCTCCGAGCCGAACACGGCTCTGCCGACGTTGATCCTCCTAAGCGTCTGGGGGATCGGCGGATCTATGGTGGTCTTCCTGGCCGGCCTGCAGGGCATTCCCGAATCGCTCTACGAAGCCGCCAAAATTGACGGCGCCAACGAGTGGCGCACCTTCTGGTACATCACCCTGCCCCAGCTTTCGCCAACGATTTTCTTCTTGCTCATCACCGGCATCATCTCGGCGTTCCAGTACTTCGCGCCGGCGTTCATCCTCACCCGGGGCGGCCCGTTGTTCGCAACGTATTTCTACAACCTAAATCTCTATGAGAAAGCGTTCCGCTGGCAGTTCATGGGCTTGGCCTCGGCTATGGCCTGGCTGCTGTTCATCATCATCATTGCGCTCACCTACATCTTGTTCCGGTCATCCGATGCCTGGGTGCACTATGAGGTGAAACGATGACGGTGATGCACGAGCCGATGCATGCAATGGCGCGCTCCAGCGCTGCATCCTACGCGCGACGCCGCAGACTGTTTCGCGGCCTACGCGCCGTTTTCGTCTACGTCACGCTCACGTTGATGTCGTTCATATTTCTGCTGCCGCTGGCGTGGATGATGCTGACAGCGATCAAGACGCCACAGGAAGCGATGCAATTCCCGCCGACCATCATCCCACAGACGCTGCGGCTGGACAACTTCATCAAGGCGTGGAACTACCCCGGCATGCAGTTCACGCGCTGGACGCTCAACACGCTGTGGATTTCGCTCACCGTCGTCACCGGCGTCGTGCTCACATCGTCGCTGTGCGCATACGGCTTCGCGCGCATTCGCTTCCCCGGGCGAAGATTCTGGTTTGCGGCCACGCTAGCCTCGGTCATGCTGCCGCCGCAGGTCACGCTCATCCCCCTCTACATCCTCTTCTATCGCATCGGTTGGCTCAACACGTTCAACCCACTGATCATCCCGGCCTGGTTCGGCGGCGGCGCGCTCAACATCTTCCTGCTGCGCCAGTTCTTCATGGGCATCCCGGCCGAGCTGGAAGACGCTGCCTACATGGATGGCGCGAGCCGGTTGCAGATTTGGTATCGCATCTTCCTGCCGTTGTCCATGCCGGCGCTGCTCACCGTGGGCATCTTCACGTTCCAAGCGACCTGGAATGATTTCTACGCGCCACTGATCTACCTCACCGGCCGTGAAAACTACACACTCGCGCTGGGCATTAACTTGTTCAACAGCCAGTTCGGATCGGAAATTCAATACATGATGGCCATCGCCTTCCTGATGACGATTCCGATGATCATCGTGTTCTTCGTCGCCCAACGCTATTTCGTCCAGGGCATCACCCTCACCGGCATCAACCGCTAGATTCGCCTATCGTCGGTGCGAGCCATCCCCCTACTCGCACTTGCAGGGGCGCGCTCGAGATGATCGGGCGCGCTCCTGCGCCTTTCTGGGTTTGGCACAAAATAGCCCCATGCCTTGCATCGAATCGCTGGACGCCTTTCGCGTCGTCGTCCCGCTGCCCGAGCCGCTGTTCGTGTGGGGCAAGGTGATCACGGAGCGCGAGTTCGTCTTCGCCTGCGCGCACGCCGGCGGGCAGACCGGCATCGGCTACGGCCTCGGTCGCGTCGCCGGCATCGTCGAGATCATCGAACGCCACCTCAAGCCGCTCGTCGTCGGCCGGCCGGCGCACGCCATACGCCCGGCCTGGGACGCGGCGCGGCGCGCCATGCGCATGGTCGGCGAGGATGGCGCATTCGCCCGCGCGCTGTCGGTCGTGGACCTCGCCCTGTGGGACTTGCACGCCAAGCTGCTGGGCACACCGATGTGGAAGCTACTCGGCGGCGACCGGCGCGACGTGCCGTGCATCGCCATCGCCGGCTACTACCGGCCCGACGATCCGCTCGGCAAGGTGCGCCGCGATGCCGAGGCGCTGGCTGCTGCCGGCTACACTCGCTTCAAGATGCCGATCGGCGAAGACCGCGACCTGGACGTGCAACGCGTGCGCGCCATGCGCGAGGTGGTAGGCAAAGATGCCCTGATCGGCGTGGACGCTTCCGGCGCGTTCGACTCGGTCAAACAGGCGCTCGATGCCTGGCGGGCAATCGAGCGATTCGACATCGCGTTTCTGGAAGATCCCTTCCCTGCCGGCAGTTGGCAACTGGCGATCGCGCTGGCGCAACGCGGCGATATGCGCGTTGCATTTGGCGAGTCGCTCTCCGCGCCCGGCGCGATTCAGGCCCTCGGATCGCCCGACGGCATGGACATCGTGCGTCCCGACGCGACGCACCAGATGGGCCTGACCGGCTATCTGCAGGCCATCGCGCCCGCGCTCGAAAGCCGCAAGACGATCTTCCCGCACTACTTCCCCGACGTGCACGCGCCGCTGGTCGCGGCCCTGGGAGGCGCGTGGATCGAAGAGTCGCCGGCGGAGGCGGATACGGTCGGCTTTCGACTGCTGCGTGCGGAACAGCCGGTCATCCGGTCCGGCGTATGGCACGTTGGCGAACGACCCGGCTTCGGGATCGTCTGGGACGAAGAGGCGCTGCAGCGTTTTCGCCGGCTCTAACACCTCTCACGCCAGCAGGAAGCCGGCCTGCACCAGGTGCGCGACGATCCGCGCTGCGCATTGCTCCGGCGACTCGCGCACCGTGTCGAGCGTGATCTCGGGATTGAGCGGCGGCTCGTAGGGATCGTCCACGCCGGTGAAGCCTTTGATCTCGCCACGGCGCGCCTTGGCATACATGCCCTTCGAGTCGCGCTGTTCGCACACCGCGATCGGCGTATCCACGAACACCTCGACGAAGCGCCCCTCGCCGATCTCCTCGATCATGCGGCGCACGGCGTCGCGCGCAGCGCGATACGGGCTGATCGCCGCGCACACGGCCACGCCGTTGTGGCGCACCACCTCACCGGCCACGAAGCCGATGCGCAAGATGTTCGTGTCGCGATCCTCGCGGCTGAAGCCCAGGCCTTTCGACAGGTGCGTGCGCACCACGTCGCCGTCGAGCAGCGTCACCTGCCGGCCGCGCTCCATCAGCATCGAGACCAGCGCCTCGGCGACGGTGGACTTGCCGGCGCCGCTCAGGCCGGTGAACCACACGCAGAAGCCTTGCTTGTGGCGCGGCGGAAAGACGCTCGCCAGGATGTCTGCCGTCTCCTTGCGGGTGAACCACGCCGGCAGCGGCTTACCCTTGGCCAGGAAATCGCTGCGCACTTGTGTGCCGGAGATGGACGCGATGCGCGCGCCGGCGGGCACTTTGTCCAGCTCAACATACTCATCGCGGTCTTCCAGATACACCAGCTCCTGGAAAGGGATCATCTGCACGCCGATCTCATCGGCGTAGCGTTGCACCAACGCCTGCGCGTCATATGGGCCGTAGAACGGCTTGCCGGTGCTGTCGTTGCCGGGGCCGGCGTGATCGCGCCCGACGATGAAGTGCGTCGCGCCGTAGTTGCGACGGATGATGGCATGCCACAGCGCCTCGCGCGGGCCGGCCATGCGCATCGCCAGCGGCAGCAGGCTGAGCAGCGTGCTGCGCGGGTCGTAGTAGCTCTCCACCAGCGTCTTGTAGATGCGCACGCGGCTGTAGTGATCCACGTCGCCCGGCTTGGTCAGGCCGACGACGGGATGAATGAGCAGGCTGCCGCCCACGCTGGCCGCTGCGCGCTTGGTCAGCTCTTCGTGGGCGCGATGCAGCGGGTTGCGCGTCTGGAAGGCCACCACCTGGCGGTTGCCCATCTGGGCCAACGCGGCGCGCACCTGGGCCGGCGTGCGCCGCAGTTCGACGAAATCGTAGGCTTTGGGCAGGTTGATCACCTGCACCGGCCCGGAGATATACACCTTGCCCCAGCGCGCCATCTCGGAGACGAGCGGGTGGCGCGAGTCGGTCGTGCCCAGCACAGCACCGGCTTCGACCGCCGGATCCCACGCGAACGCTTCCTCGATGCGCATGATGGCGAGTGGGTTGTTGCGCGCGTCGCGCAGCACCACCTGCCGGTCGAGGTGAACTTGATCGGCGTCCACCGGCAGCGTGATCGGAATGGGGAAGAGCGTGCCGTCGCTCAAGCGCATGTCGTGCAACACGCGCTCATAATCGGCGCGGCCCATGAAGCGATCGAGCGGCGAGAAGCCGCCGACGGCCAGCAATTCGAGATCGCACAGCGCGCGCGCCGAAAGCTGGATCGAAGGAAGATGCGTTGCCAGCTCGATCAACCGCATGCGCTCGCCGGCGTCTTCGACGACGAGGTTGACCAGCCGGCCACCGTAGGGCGAGATCAATTGAGACTCATCCATGACGACCTGACAGACTTGACGACCTAATGACTTGACGACCTGATGACCTGATGACGAATGATTGATGATTGATGATTAGCGACCGCCGACTCTACGTCTGAACCGGGCGCGGTGTCAATCGCAGCGGCGGACTTTGCCGAAGCGGCATTTGCGCCCGGAGGCGGGGAATGATAGAACGGGCGACTACGGAACTGACATCATGACCGAATTCACTTCCCAGCCGCTCTACGGCGGCATCGAGGCCGGCGGCACCAAGTTTAACTGCATCATCGCCGGTGGCCCCGATCACGTCGTCGCCGAGGCGCGCTTTCCCACCACCACGCCGCAAGAGACGCTCGCCCAGGTGATCGCCTTCTTCGCGCGCGCCCCATCGCCGCCGAAGGCGATCGGCATCGCCTCGTTTGGGCCGGTTGACCCCGACCCGGCATCGCCGACCTTCGGCTACATCACCAGCACACCGAAGCTCGTTTGGCAGAATACCGATTTCGCCGGCGCCGTCCGGCGCGCGTTGAACGTCCCGATCGCCTTCGACACCGACGTGAACGCGGCGGCGTTTGGCGAATACACGTGGGGCGCAGCGCGCGGGCTGCGCACCTTCGTCTACTACACCATCGGCACCGGCATCGGCGGCGGCGGCATGGTCGAGGGCCGGCTGATGCACGGCCTAATCCACCCCGAGATGGGCCACATGCGCCTGCCGCACGACTGGGCGCACGATCCATTCGCCGGCGTATGCCCCTTCCACGGCGATTGCTTCGAGGGCCTGGCCAGCGGGCCGGCCATCGCCCAGCGCTGGAACGCCGATCCGAAGACGCTGCCGCTGGAGCACGCAGCCTGGCAGCTCGAAGCGCGCTACATCGCGCTGGCGATGGTCAACACTATCTGTGTGCTGTCGCCGCAGCGCATCATCCTGGGCGGCGGCGTGATGGAACAGGCGTTTCTCTTCCCGATGATCCGGCGCGAGGTGCAGCGCCTGCTCAACGGCTACATCGTGCACGAGGCCATCCTGGAACACATAGACGACTACATCGTGCCGCCGGCATTGGGTGGGCGCGCCGGCGTGTTCGGCGCGATCGCGCTGGCGCGCCACTTGGACGCCTCGACAAACGCACAGGAGACACGATGACCGACAAACCCACTCCCCGGCTGTCCGCCTCCTCGTGGAGCTTGCATCGCAGCTTGGGCGCGCCGGGCATCTACGGCCCGGGCGCCGACATCCCGCGCGAGTCGCATGGCCGCGGCGCAATCAGCCTGCTGGAAGCGCCGGCGTTGCTCGCCGGACTCGGCATCCGCACCATGGAGATCTGCCACTTTCACCTGCCCAGCCGCGCGCCCGACTACCTGAATCGCCTGCGTGACGCGCTGGAGACGCACGGCGTCGAACTCTGGTCGGTGCTGGTGGACGCCGGCGACCTCACGCATGAGGCGCACGGCCGGCGCGACGAGGCATGGATCGCCGACTGGCTGGACGACGCGCAGCGACTAGGCACCAAGCGCGTGCGCGTCATCGCCGGCAAAGGTGCGCCGACCGAAGCTAACCTGGCGCGCAGCCGCGCCGCGCTGTTGCGGCTGGCCGGCGCCGCCGAAGCGCGCGGGCTGCGGCTGATGACCGAGAACTGGTTCGACCTGCTGAGCACCCCTGCTGCCGTGCATGCGCTGATGGATGGCCTCGACGGCCGGATCGGCCTGTGCCTCGACTTCGGCAACTGGCGCGGGGCGACGAAGTACGATGACCTGCGCGCGATCGCCGGCTACGCCGAAAGCTGCCATGCCAAGCCCCAGTTCGATGCGCACGGTGCGATCGAGCGCGAAGACTTCGCGCGGTGCGTGCGGATCACCCGCGCGACCGGCTTCAGCGGGCCTTATACGCTGATCTACGACGGGCCGAATCCCGATGAGCGCGCCGGATTAGCCGCGCTCATCGAAGCGCTGACCGAAGCGTGGGCGACGGCGGGCAGCGCTTTGGAGCTTTAACGACCCTTCGCGTGGAGTGCATGCGATGGAATCGCGATCCTGTGCCCTTCTCCTCCTCGTCGCAGCGCTGACTGCGTGCAGCCTGCCGCCGGCACCGCCTCCTGCAACCGGCGCGACGCCACAGGCCACTGCTACCGCCGCACCTGCGATGCCTCGCCCCACACCCTCGCCACAGGCCGACGTTGTGACCGTGCGCATCAACCCCGATGTTACGCACCAGACGATGGACGGCTTCGGCGCAAACTGCTGGACGTTTCCCTACGCCAACGACCTCGGCTGGGAGTGGGAGAAGGTGAAATTCGTCTTCGACGAACTAGACATTCGCTACCTGCGGCTGGCGCCCTGGCTGGGCTGGTGGGAGACGGCCAACGACAACGACGATCCCTACACCATCAACTGGGCCGGCTTCGGCACGGTCTACGACATCATCAACCAGCACGACGTGCCGTTCGGCCAATACGTCGCCGCGCGGGGGATCGAATTGGCCGTCGGCGTGTGGAACTTCGGCGGCGTCTTGGATCAATGCCCCACGTGCACCGACTGGTTGGCCGGCGGCCAGCCACGTCGCATCCCGCCCGAGCTATATCCGGAGATGGGCGAATCCATCGCGTCCTATATCCTGCACATGCAGAAGCACAGCGCGCCGATCCGCTTCGCCGAAGTGCAAAATGAGCCGGACATCCAGGCCGCCATCCAATACCCCAGCCCTGAAGCGCTGCGCGACGCCGGCCGAGTGCTCATCCAGATGCTCGACCACTACGGCCTCTCCGACGTGCTGTTGCACGCACCCAACCTGCACTCGCCGAACGACAACCTGCGGTGGATCGAAGCGTGGTTCGCCGACGAGACGCTGCGCAATCGCACCGCCGCCGTCTCCTACCACACCTGGTGGAGCGAAGATCGCCGCAGCTACGAGGCGATCCGCGATGCCGCGCGGCGCTTCGGCAAACCGGTCTGGGCGACCGAGGCCGGCTACTCCGGCTCGGCCACGGATATTGACCCGACGCGCTGGCTGACGGCCTTTGGCTTCGCCGAGGCGTATTACCGCGCCATCGCGTGGAGCGACGCGACGCGCGTGTATCACTGGTCGCTGCTGGGCTTCGACGGCGCAGTGGGCAAGCGAGGCGAGCGCTATCCAATGTTTTACGCGCTCAAGCACTTCGCGAACTTCATCCCACCCGGCGCAGTGCGGCTGGAGGCGGAATCGAACGACCCGCGCATCTGGGCGCTGGCCTTTCGCCGGCCGGACGGCGCGCACAACTTGATCGTGCTGAATCGTAACCGCGCCGCGCGGACGATCCGGCCGGATGGCTTGGCCGGCGAGATCAACCAAGCGGTCGTCAGCAGCGACGGCAACTACGAAGTAAGCATCACACTCAGCCCCGACGGTGCGCTCGCATTGCCGCCGCTCAGCATCACGAGCCTAGTGGTCGAGTGAGGCTTTCAGCGCCCAACGCGCTCGGAGCGCGCTAAGCACCAGAGGGGGTGCATTTCAAAATGGCGGAACGCGAATCGGCTAGCAGCGGTATTCGCTTCAGTCGCTGGGATAAATCCCAGCGCTGGGCATACGGGCAAGCCGCGCGCATCCCGCCCCTTTCAGTCCAGGCGTTTACGCCGGGGCGGGTCTGCAAGGGTGTATTCGCGCACAGGAGCAAAATTTACAACGGTGGGGCGTGGACTCCGTTTCGCGCCCATACGTGCCGCGAATAAGGCAGATTCATACGTCTGCCCCCGTTAGCGAATGCGCCCACGTGGTGGCCGGCAGTACGGTATCCTCGCGTCCGTGCCGATCATCCACTGGTTTCGCCGCGACCTGCGGATCGCCGACAACACCGCCTTGAACGCTGGCGTGCGCGACGGCGGCGGCGCCGTCGTCCCTGTCTTCGTGCTGGATGACAAGCTGCTGAAAGGCCGTGACATTGCGCCGGTGCGCGTGCAGTTCATGCTGGAGAGCCTGCGCGCGCTCGACGAAGGGCTGCGCCAACGCGGAGCGCAACTGGTCGTGTTGCGTGGTGATCCGGCGGCTGAGCTGGTGCGATTGGCGCAGGCGACCGGCGCCGACGCCGTGTATTTCAACCGCGACTACACGCCGGCCGCCCGCCGGCGCGACAAGCGCGTCACCCAAGCGCTGCAATCCGCCGGCGTGCGCGTCGAGTCGTTCAAAGACCTGGTGATCTTCGAGGAAGACGAGTTGCTCACCACCGCCGGCCAGCCCTACACTGTGTTCACGCCCTACAAGAAGGCCTGGCTCTCGCGCATCACGCCGATCGCGCCGGAGATTGGGGATTGGAAATTGGCACCCCTCCCCAATCTCCAATCCCTAATCTCCAATCTCCAATCTCTCGTCCCTCATCTTCCTTCCGCAACCGACCTTGGCTTCACCAACACGCAGGACGGCCCGAAAGGCGGCGAGCCGGAAGCGATGCGCCTGCTCAAGCGGTTCAGGGACAGCGGCGCGCTGAAAGCGTATTCCACCCAGCGCGACTTCCCCGGCATCGAGGGCACGTCGCGCTTGTCGCCGCACTTGCGCTTCGGCACGATCTCGCCGCGCCAGTGCTATGCCGCCGCCGTCTCGACGCTCAGCTACGCCTTCCCGGCCAAGCGCAGCTTCTCGCCGGCGGCCAGCGATGCGAAGAAGGAAGGTGCCGATGCGTGGATCAGCGAGCTGATCTGGCGCGAGTTCTATATGCAGATCTTGTATCACTTCCCCCACGCCAACCACGCCAACTTCAACCGCGCCTACGATGCGGTGCGCTGGGGCAGCGGCGACGCCGCGCTCGACGAGGAACGCTTCGCCGCGTGGTGTGAAGGGCGCACCGGCTATCCGATCGTGGACGCAGCGATGCGCCAGCTCAACCAGACCGGCTGGATGCACAACCGCACCCGCATGATCGTGGCGTCTTTCCTGACCAAAGACCTGCTCTTAGATTGGCGGCTGGGCGAGAGTTACTTCATGCGCAAGCTGGCCGATGGCGACCCGGCGTCCAACAACGGCGGCTGGCAGTGGGCGGCCAGCACCGGCACCGACGCCCAGCCCTACTTCCGCATCTTCAACCCCAAGCTGCAGAGCGAGCGCTTCGACCCCGACGGCGCGTACATCAAACGCTGGGTGCCGGAGCTTGCGCGCGTGCCGGTCGAATACATCCATGAGCCGGCCGCTATGCCACCGCTGGTCCAGGCGCAAGCCGGCTGCATCATCGGCCGGGACTACCCCGCGCCGATCGTGGATCACGCCGAGCAGAAGGAAGAGATCCTGCGCCGCTTCAGGGCGGTCAAGGCCGGCTAGCGACGCTGTGGTTGTGCTTGGCCGAACAAACCGGCCCGGCCGTGATGCGCCTGCAGGCTGCGTACTTTGAAGTCCTTCGACCGGATGGCGCGGATGGCCTGTACCGCCGCCGAAGCAGCGCTCAGCGTGGTGAGCAACGGCACTTTGTATTGAATTGCGGCCGCGCGGATCGCCTGGCCGTCAGTGTAGGCGCGTTGGCCCAACGGCGTGCTGACCACCATTTGCACTTCGCCGCGCCGGATGTAGTCCACCACGTGCGGCGAGCCTTCGCTGACCTTGTTCACGGCGACGACCGGCACGCCGAAACGATTGAGGAACTCGGCTGTGCCGCGCGTGCCCAGCAACTCGAAGCCCAGCCGGTGCAAGTCGCGCGCGATCTTGATGATGTTGGGTTTGTCGTTGTCGTTGACGGTGAGCAACACGCGCCCGGAGGCCGGCAAACGCTCGCCCGCGCCCAATTCGGCCTTGGCGTAGGCATGGCCGAACGTCGAAGCGTGGCCCATCACCTCGCCGGTGCTGCGCATCTCCGGGCCGAGCTGGTAGAACGCGCCGGGGAACTTGTTGAACGGCAACACGACCTCTTTGACGAAGAAGCCGTCCAGCTTCGGCTCTTCGAGGAAGCCGATCTGTTCGAGCGTCTGCCCAGCGGCGATGCGCGCGGCGATCTTGGCCAGGGGCACGCCGGTTGCTTTGCTCACGAATGGCGTGGTGCGGCTGGCGCGCGGGTTCACCTCCAGCACATACACGATCTCGTCCTTGATCGCGAACTGCACGTTCATCAAGCCCTTCACGCCGAGGCGCAGGCCGATGCGCTCGGTGTAATCGCGGATGATGTTGAGATGATATTCGCTTACCTTCAACGGGGGCATCATGCACGCGCTGTCGCCGCTGTGCACGCCGGCTTCTTCGATCTGCTCCATGATCCCGCCGATCACCACGCGCTCGCCGTCAGCGACGGCATCCACGTCCAGCTCGAACGAGTCTTCGAGGTAGCGATCAATTAGCACCGGCGCGTCCGGGCTGACGCGGGTCGCCTCCTCGATATACTCCTCCAGCTCATCTTCGCCATACACGATGCCCATCGCCCGGCCGCCCAGCACGTAGGACGGGCGCACCAGCACCGGGTAACCGATCTGCGCAGCCACGCGGCGCGCCTCTTCCAGCGACATCGCGGTGCCGTTCTCCGGCTGGGGGATGTCGAGTTCGCGCAGCACCTCGGCGAACTTCTGGCGATCCTCGGCCAGCGCGATCGCATCGGGCGAGGTGCCCCAGATCGGCACGCCGTATTCTTTGAGCGCCTGCGCCAGGTTGAGCGGCGTCTGCCCGCCGAATTGCACGAGCACAGGAATCGAGAATTGAGAATTGAGAATTGAGAATCCTGCGCGTCCCTTTCTCAATTCTTCATTCTCAATTCCGCATTCGTTCTCCCACACGTTCAGCACGTGTTCCAGCGTGAGCGGCTCAAAGTACAGCCGGTCGGCGGTGTCGTAGTCGGTGCTCACCGTCTCCGGGTTGCAGTTGATCATGATGGTCTCGAAGCCCAGATCGCGCAATGCGTAACAGGCGTGCACGCAGCAGTAGTCGAACTCGATGCCCTGGCCGATGCGGTTCGGACCGCCGCCCAAGATGATGATCTTCGGCTTGTCAAACTGCGGCTCGCTCTCGTCAAAGCCGTCGTAGTTGGAGTAGAGGTAGGGCGTGCTGCTCTCGAACTCCGCCGCGCAGGTGTCCACTCGGTAGAAGGAGGGAATGATGCCGAGCTGCCGGCGCTTCATGCGCACCTGAAGCCAGGAGGGGGCGCCGGCCGGCCCCGGCTTCAACAGCTTGGCGATATATGCATCGCCGAAGCCCTCCTGCTTCGCCCGCAGCAGCAGCGCGCGCGGCAACGATTCGAGCGTGTGCTGCGCCAATGCGCGCTCCGTTTCGATCATCTGGCGGAATTGCTCGATGAACCATGGATCGTATTTCGTGGCTGCGTGCACCTGCTCCGGCGTCATGCCGCAACGCAACGCGTCGAAGACCTGGAAGAGGCGCTGCGCTGTGGGCGTGGCCAATTGAGAATTGAGAATTGAGAATTGAGAAAGTCGGCGGTGCGCATCCTCAGCTTCCGACTCCCGACTCTCGACTTTCGATCCCTGTCTCCTGACTCCCGATCCCTCATCGCTGACCTCTGACCTCTGACTTCTGACTGCTGTTCCCTCGATCCCGATCTTGCCGATCTCCAATCCCTGCACCGCTTTGTTCAGCGCTTCCTTGAACGTCCGGCCGATGGCCATGACCTCGCCCACGCTCTTCATCTGTGGGCCGAGGGTGGTGTCGGCGCCGGGGAACTTCTCGAACGCCCAGCGGGGGAACTTCACCACCACATAGTCCAGCGAGGGCTCGAACGACGCCGGCGTCTTCTTGGTAATGTCGTTGGGGATCTCGTCCAGCGAATAGCCGACGGCCAACAGCGCAGCGATCTTGGCGATGGGGAAGCCGGTGGCTTTGCTGGCCAGCGCCGACGAGCGCGATACGCGCGGGTTCATCTCGATCACCAGCGCCTCGCCGTTTTCTGGGTTGACGGCGAACTGCACGTTGCTGCCGCCGGTCTCTACGCCCACCGCGCGCATGACGATCTTGGCCATGTCGCGCAGGCGCTGCAACTCTTTGTCGGTCAGCGTCATGGCCGGCGCGATGGTGATGCTGTCGCCGGTGTGCACGCCCATCGGGTCGAGGTTCTCGATCGAGCACACCATCACAAAGTTGTCCTTGCAGTCGCGCATCACCTCCAGCTCGTATTCCTTCCAGCCCAGCACGCTCTGCTCGACCAGCACCTGGCCGACCGGGCTTTCGCGCAGGCCGCGCGCGCACTTCTCCCGCAGCTCTGCCTCGTCATAGGCCACGCCGCCGCCGCTTCCGCCCAGCGTGAACGAGGGACGAATGAGGACGGGGAAGTTGAGAATTGAGAATTGAGAATTGAGAAAGGGAGAATCTTTGGGCAAAGCACCGGTGTTGATGCCAACAAGTGCTAATGCCTCTTCGACCGAATGGACTGTTGCGCCGTGGGGGCACTTCAGGCCGTGGGCTTCCATTGCCTCTTTGAACAGTTGGCGGTCCTCGGCCAGCTTGATGGCGCGCACGTTGGCGCCGATGAGCTGAACGCCGTACTTCCTCAAGATGCCTTGTTCCTCCAGCGCCGTCGCCAAGTTGAGCGCCGTCTGCGCGCCGACGGTGGGCAAGAGCGCGTCGGGGCGCTCCTGCTCGATGATCTTTTCGATCAGCTCCACGGTGAGCGGCTCGATGTAGGTCACGTCGGCGAATTCAGGGTCGGTCATGATCGTCGCCGGGTTGGAGTTCACCAAGATGACGCGGTAGCCCTCGCGGCGCAGCACCTTGCACGCCTGCGCGCCGGCATAGTCGAACTCGCACGCCTGGCCGATGACGATCGGGCCGGATCCGATGATGAGGATGGAGTGAATGTCTGTTCGCTTCGGCATGTCGGGATGCAATGTTAAACGATGGCAGCGTGGCGACCAAGCCGAACCGCCGCCCCTGCTTACGCATGCGCTCGAATCTCGTCTGCGTCTAATTGCTCAATCAAAGGCAGCGCGGCCATGAAGGGAATGGGCCGCGCTGAAAGAGGGGGCGATGGGCAATCCGTGCGGTAGCCGCCGGCTTCACGCCTGTGGCCGGTGGGATGACCATCGCGCCGGGCTTCGACAAGCTCAGCCCGCGGAAGCCTGTCGAAGCCCGCCTGTCCCCTTAGCCCGGTGGTTTGGCGCCGGGCTTCCTTCCGAGCACAGAGGTGCTGTGCAACAAACAGCGCGCAAGCGGGCATCCAGAGACCATGCATGGCTAGATTCCCGCTCCCCGCCTTCGCGAGGACAAGCTTCGCGGGAATGACATGCGTATGTCGTTTGGAGGCGAATTAGCCCACATTGGTTACGGCCACGCAATTGGTATGAGCTGAACCGTTGCGCGCAGAAACTGGAAGAACACGCACCGGCATGCGTTTCAGGCGTTGCCTTTTCAACTTGGCGCACTCTGCTGTTCACATCCTTGAAAGGAACTTTTCTAGTTTGAAATCAGAGTTTGCCCAGCCGATTTGCGCAATCGAAGGCTTTGAACAAAAATCTAGCTTACTCTACATACAGAGGAGGTGGTTGCTGCTGCGCTAAGCAAAGGCGATTCGACCACAGGTCAGTCACATCATTTGCATCTCGTCGTGGTTCGATAGAGATTCAACTCATTCAATCCCAATCAGCCATCAAACCAGGAGGATTAGCTAAGATGAACAAGCAAGGGACGGTTCTCAGCCGCCGTCAGATGCTGAAGTTGTTGGGCATGGGTGCAGGTGGCGCGCTCTTAGCTGCGTGTGCGCCCGCTACACCTGCTACGCCGGCGGCGCCCGCAGCGACGGAAGCGCCTGCTGCGCCGGCCGCCACCGAGGCACCCGCTGCGCCCGCACCTACTGAAGCGCCGGCGCCCACCCCGGCACCTACTGCGACCACCGGTCCACGGGTCAACAGCGTGGGCAAGGTTCTGCCGGAAGATGCTGCGCCGCCGGAGCTGCAGGTGTACGTCACCGCCGGTCAGGGCAACCCCGGCCAGTTCATGGACATCAGCGCCAACGTCTACAACCGTGGCTCGTTGTCCGACTTGTACGGCGTGCCGCTCACGAGCATCAATAAGGACTTCGAGCTGGTGCCCGGCGCCGCTAAGGAATGGAAGGTGTCCGAAGATGGCTTGACGTGGACGTTCATCCTGCGCGATGACATCATGTGGAGCGACGACACGCCGCTCACCGCCGACGACTTTGTGGCCACCTTCCGCTACATGGCCGACCCGAAGAGCGCCTACGACTTCACCTGGTACTACAGCAAGGGCTCCGGCAACATCAAGAACTTCGACGAAGTCGTCGCCGGCAAGGTGCCGGTCGAAGAGCTGGGCGTGCGCAAGGGCGCCAACGACTACGAGCTGATCATCGAGACCAGCGAGATCACGCCGTATTTGCCGCGCCTGTTCATGTTCGCCATGCCGCTGCAGGCCAAGGCGCTGGCCGCTCACGGCCCGGCCTACAACTCCAACCCGGCGACGTGCGTCTCGTGCGGCCCGTTCATCGTCAAGGAGTTCAGCCCGACCCGCGTCGAAGTGGTCGCCAACCCGAAGGCCGCCGACGACATCAAACCCTTCCTCGAGCGCATGATCGCTGTGCCGTTCCCCGATGCCTTCCAGGCGTATCAGGCCGGCCAAGTGGACTTTACCAGCATCGGCAACGCCGCACAGGTGGACGCCGTGCTGAACGATCCACAACTGAGCGCGCAGGCCACGCCGGACGTGGGCGACTTCCGCACCGACTACTTCTTCTTCGACGTCACCAAGCCGCCGTTCGACAACCTGAAGTTCCGCCAGGCGCTCTCGCATCTGCTCGACCGCGATAGCATTGTCAAATTCATCACCAAGCCGTTGCTGGCGCGACCGGCCTACTCCTTCCTGGCGCCGGGCTTCCCTGCGGCCAACGGCGAAGCGCTGAAGGAAATCCAGCGCTACGATCCGGAGCTGGCCAAGCAGCTCTATGCCGAGTCCGGCGTCAAGGTGGACAAACTGCTGCTGCAGATGCGCGGCGACCTGGAAGGCTACTTCGGCAAGGAGATCGCGCAAGCCTACGCCGACTCGATCAAGCAGCACCTCGGCATCGAAGTCGAAGTGAAGTCCGTGCCGCAGAAGGACTACATGGCCGACCTGCTCAAGCGCACGCCCGACGGCAAGCCGGACACGACGATTGACTTCGGCTACATCTCCTACGGCATGGACTACCTCGACCCATCAAACATGCTGGCAGTCATGAAGGGCAGCGACCTAGGCGGCCGCCATACCTGGAACAACAAGGAATACCAGGACTTGCTGGCCAAGGCCGGCCCGATGACCGACTTGGAGGAGCGCACCAAGCTGTATCAGCAGGCCGAGAAGCTGATGGTCGAGGAGTGCGCCTTCATCTGGTGCATCCATCGCACGCCGGTGAACCTGTGGAAGCCTTACATCAAGGGCGCGCCGATGGAGCCGGGCAAGATCAACATCAACCGCGGCGTCGCTTGGCCGGGTGTCAGCGCGATGAACGGCGCTGCATCGCAGATCTACATCGCCAACAACGTCCTCGAATACCGCAAGAGCATCCCGTAATCCGGCGCACGCGAGTCGCAAGGCATCAGAACCTAAGGTTCTGCGCGAAGAACCTTAGGTTCTGATTCGTATCGTATGGCGAGATATATCTTGGGCCGTCTGGCCGGGCTGGTGTTCGTGTTGCTCACCGTCTCGTTTCTGACGTTCTTTTTGATGTACAACACGCCCGGCGGCCCGTTTGACGAACTCAACCAGCCCTTGTCGCCCGAAGCCAAGGCCAACATGATGCGCAAATACGGGCTGGACCAGCCGTTCTATGTGAACTGGTGGAACTGGATCACCAAGGCCGTGCAGGGCGACTTCGGCATGTCTTACTATTACCCCAATACGCGGGTGATTGACTTGTTCTCCAAGTATTGGGGATCGAGCTTGATGCTAGGCTTCCTGTCAGTGGCATGGAGCTTTCCGCTCGGCGCCGTGCTCGGCGTGATCGCGGCGCTCAAACGCAACACGATCGTGGATCAGATCATCACCACGGTCGCGCTGGTCACCGTCACCGTGCCGATCATCTCGCTGATCTTCTTCGGCATCGCCATCTTCATCATCGGGCTGAAGTGGTTCGGCTTCAACAACGGCCAGCCGCTGTATCATCAGCCGCCCAACGCGTGGGTGCTGCCGGCGTTCATCTTTGGCCTGGGCACGGTCGGCGCGCTCGCCCGCTACACGCGCTCCGGCATGCTGGACGTGCTGGGCCAGGACTACATCCGCACCGCCCGAGCCAAGGGGCTGAGCCGCGCCGTCGTCATCATGAAGCACGCGATGCGCAACATGCTCATCCCCCTAGTCACCGTCTTCGGCCCGGTGCTGGCCAACGCGATCACCGGCTCGACGTTCGTCGAAATCACCTTTGCCATCCCGGGCATCGGGCGCTTCTTCCTAGAGAGCATCTACACCCGCGACTACCCGGTCATCATCTTCACGGTGATCATCGCTGCAACGATGCTAACGATCACGAATTTGTTGATAGACATCGCCTACACGCTGATTGACCCGCGCGTCCGGTTGGGAGGAGGACACTAACGGGTGGCCACACAGAACTTGCCGGTTCAAGGCACACCGTCTGCCCGCACAGCCGCCAAGAGCGCGGCAATCGCGGAGTACAAGCCGCTCTCGCCGGCGCAACTGGCCTGGCGGCGATTCCGGCGCAACCGGCTGGCCATCGTCGGCCTGTTCATCGTGCTGGTGTTCATCTTTGCGGGCGTGTTCGCGCCGGTCATCTCACCCTTTCCCTACGACAAGACCAACCTGTTCAAGACCTGGCTGCCGCCCGGTCGCGACCCGGCACACGTGCTGGGGACCGACGAGCTGGGGCGCGACATCCTCAGCCGGCTGATCTGGGGCGCGCGCGTCAGCCTGATCGTCTCGCTCGCCGCCACCGGCATCGTCGTGTCGCTCGCTTTGTTGTTCGGCTTTCTCTCGGGCTATTTCGGCGGCGCGTGGGACTACGCGCTCAATCGCATGTTCGAGGTGATCGGCGCGCTGCCGGGCCTGCTCTTCCAGATCCTGCTGATGCTGTTGATCGGCAACGGCATCTTGCAAGTTACGATTGCCATCTCCATCCTGGGCTGGCCGGGATTGGCGCGCCTGGTGCGCGCGCAGGTGCTGGCCTACAAGGAGCGCGACTTCGTCAGCGCGGCGCGCAGCCTGGGCGCGACGACGCCGTTCATCATGACGCGGCACCTGCTACCCAACATCATCAACCCGCTGATCGTGGCGGTCAGCTTCGCCATCCCGGGCTTCATCGGTGCCGAGGCCGGCCTGAGCTTCCTCGGCTATGGCATCAACGACCCGCTGCCGAGCTGGGGCAAAATGGTCGGCGCGATCGGCCGCTACCTCTCCAGCCCGAATTACCTCTACGTCGGCATCATTCCCACCGTCGCGCTGGCGCTGCTGGTGCTGGGGTTCTCCTTCCTCGGCGACGGCCTGCGCGACGCGCTCGATCCCTCGTCCGACCGGGCGCGATTGTAGTTCCCTGCCGGCGCGCTGCAGCGAGCGCGCCCTACAGCGCGTCAAATATCTTTTGGACACGCGTGTGGCAAATCATCCAGACCTTGCACGGATTGCGGGTCGTGACTCCGGGAGAGCGTCCCGGGATTCTGGACTACGAGCACGTCATGCCCGCGAATGTCCCGTGATCCTTCGGCCCGTGGCCTTCCCACGTCAAAACATTCGGCAACTAACTTAGGGTCTGTTATCGCACCACCAGCACGCCGTTCATCGTGTTGTAGTAGCCGGGGAAGGTGCAGATGAAGGGATACTCGCCCGGCGGCGGCGCATCGAAGGTGATGGTGTCGCTCTCGCCGGCGGCGACCAACCGGGTGTAAGCAATCACGTTCGGATCGTTGGGCTTGACGTAGCTGGTCTCGGGCGAACCTTCGGATTGGCCGTCGCTCACCACGCGGAGTTGCGTGTTCGGCTTCACCAGCACCCAGTTGAACATGCGGCTCGATCCCGGATCGGCCGTGTTTTTGAAAGTCAAGGTGATGCGCGAGCCGGCCTTGGCTTCCAACCGCTCCTGGTCGTAGAACGGCGTGCTGCCTTTCGACGCCAGCGAAAGCGAGACTTCGCCCCCGGAGCCGGCAGGTGGCGCAGTGGGCTGCGCCTGCTGGCCTGAATCGCCGCACGCGGCCAGCGCCGCGCCGGCAGCGAGGCTCAAACCCATGAGTGCGAAGAATCGTCTGCGTGAAATATCTTTCGTCATTGCACACCCTCGATCGAACTGTCAAGCGACTGAACCGAATTCTACGTAAGCTTCTCCACCAGCGCACGCAAAATGACCTTCTGGCCCTCCAACGAAGGGTGAAGGCCATCATCTAGTAGGTATTCGGCAGGCGGCGGCAAACCGAAGGCAGCCTGTAAATCCACGACCGGATCGGGCTGGCGTTTCATGGCGTCAGCGATCGCAATCAGGTCGGCATTGCGCCACCCCAACTGCTGTTGTCGGCCAAGAAACCAGTGCCGGGCGATCGCTTCCTCGATCACCGTCGGCGGGGTCATCCACACCCAGCGCGCTCGTGGCGCTTGCGTCGCTGCGAAGTTGCGCAGCGCGGCCAAGTTGCTCGCCGTTTCCTCGACGCTCACCAACGTCTTGATCGGCTTTAGGCCATGCAGCCGCGCGTCGTTGGTGCCGGCCAGGCAGATCACCCAGTCGGGGTCGAGCTGCGCTACGCCGAGGAAGCGCGCCAATATCTGCGCCGTTGTATCGCCGGAGACGCCGGCGTTCACCAGCCGGATCTCATCACGCGGGCGGCGCAGCATCAGCACGTGTCGCAAGATCTCCAGCCACGACTGCCAGTCGTCGGTGATGCTGTCGCCCAACCCGACCACGACCGCGCCCTTCTCGAACGGCAGGTGACCGACGCGCTCAGCGAACGCATTATCGGCCAGCAGCGCTTCCGCCGCCTCGCGCGCATTCGCTGCAAACGTAGCTTCGATGCGCCGGTATTCATCGGCGCCGATGCCGTAGATGGCGGCGAGGTTGGCCACGTCCTGCGCGCCGGGCCATTCAGCCACCTTCTTGCCGATGTGAGAGAACTGCAGGCGATAGGCGAATCGTTCAGGCGTCATATACATCATTCAACACTCCAAGGGAATGTCATGATGATGCGCCACTGCCTGGACGAAATCGCGCGCTTGCGGCACGAGCGCGTTCGGCAGGTGCTCGACGATGAAGTAGCCGTCCGGGCAGGCTGCCTGGAAGCGGCGCATGAACAGCGCGTAGTCCAGCACGCCGGTGCCGGGCACGACCTCTTCGATGTGCACGACGAGCTGGTCGGCCAGACGGCAATCCTTGGCGTGCGCCACCACGATGTCGCGCCCAAGCAGGTCGTAAAGCTCGTTCAGCACGCTCGCCGTGTCGTGCACCTGCTTCACCGTGCCCACGAAGTTGACCGGGTCACAGTTGAACTTGAGCGCCGGCGAACCGACGGCGTCGAGCAGATCGCGCACGCGCTGCGGCGTGTCGAGCGCGGAGAGCACATGCCCCTCCACGGCCACCGTCACGCCTTCGTCCTGCGCCGTGGCGCACACCCGGCGCAGGCTGTCCACGATGTTGTCGAACGTGCGCGCGGAGTGATTCTCCGGATGCGCATACCAGTGGCCGTTCGGGTTGTGCCCGCCCGGCCGCACATAGACGCTGGGCGCATTCACCATTCGGCCGATGCGCACCAGCGCCTGCATGCCGCGCACGCCTGCGGCGCGCACTGCATCATCGTAGCTGCACAGCGGCTCGTACCAGCCGTTCACCTGCGCCACCTCGAGGCCGGCTGCATCGAAGGCGCGCTTCACCCGTCGCACGTCGTCGAGGTCGGCCTCCAGCGGACGATGGATGAATAACTGCGCACCGCGAAAGCCGGCTTGGCGCACGCGCCGCGCCGCTGCTACGTCAATCGTCCGCCAGTCCGGTGGCAGGAGCACCGCGTTGGGTTCGTCGGGGTGGGCCAGTTGGCCTGCGACGCCGAGCTTCATGCGGCCCTCCTAACGTGTCTGGATCATGCCGCGCACGTAGTCGGCGTCGTCGCTGGCCAGCCAGGCGAGGATGCGCCCGACGCCAGCCGGCTCGCCGAGGGTGAGTTGTTGTTGCTCACCGCCCGGGCCGAATCGCTCACGCTCGGCGGCGATGACCAACCGCTTCATCGCCGTGTCAATGTTGCCCGGCATCACGACGTTGACGCGGATGTTGTCGGCGGCCAGCTTGTTTGCCAGCGTGATGCCCAGCGCGTTCACGCCGCCCTTGCTCGCGCCATACGCGTATGACGAGCTGCCGCCGATCGCCGCGCCCGACGACACGAGCACGATCACGCCCTTGCCTGCCTTTTTGAGTAACGGGACGGCGTATTTGGCGCACAAAAAGCTGCCGATCAGATTCACGTCCACTACAGACCGGAAGGTGGCGAGGTCGAATTCCTCGAGCGGTACGAACGCGCCGCGCAAGATACCGGCGGTCTGGATCAGCGCGTCGAGCCGGCCGTACTGAGCGGCGACGCCGGCAAACGCGGCCGCGACCGAGGCTTCATCGGCGACGTTGATGGAGAAGAAAGAACCGCCAACGGCGGACGCAGTCGCACGTCCTTCGGCTTCGTTGAGGTCGGCGACGATCACGGTGGCGCCGGCGGCAGCGCAGATTTCAGCCGTCGCCTTGCCGATGCCCGTCGCGCCACCGACGATGGCGACGATTTTGTTCTGAAGATTCATGGCAGCGGGCATATATCGCACAGGCTGCGCCAAACGTCAATTTCCTCACCGGCGCGGGCTTCCGAAGTTCTGCCTTGCGAATACCCGACTACCTTACAATCTACCTACACAAGGTTACAACCTGCACGAGATTACAACGTTCAAACCATCAAGTTAATGAATACCCTTCTCGCTGATCTCTTTCACGTCCCCAAGCCCGTGATCGCCATGGTGCACTTTCCACCGCTGCCGGGGACGCCGCTCTACGACGAAAAGCGCGGCGTCGAAGGCATCCTCGAAAGCGTCCGGCGCGATCTCCGCGTGCTTCTGGATGGTGGCGTGGATGGTCTGCTGTTCTGCAACGAAGGCGACCGTCCCTATGCCCTGCAGGCCGATTTCGAGGCGATCGCCGTCATGACGCGTGTGATCACCGAGACGGCACCGCGGGATCGTCCCTTCGGCGTGGATTTTCTGTGGGATCCCAAGGCGCCGCTGGCGATCGCTTTGGCCACAGGAGCCGCTTTCGTGCGCGAAGTGTTCACCGGCGTATACGAGAGCGACATGGGCCTATGGAACACCAATCCCGCAGCAATGCTGCGTTACCGCCGCAATATCGGGGCAAGTCACATCAAGGTCTTCTACAACATCACGCCGGAGTTCGCTTCGCCCATCGGACGCCGATCTGTGGGGCAGGTCGCGCGCAGTGCGGTAGTGTCCTCACTGGCCGATGCCTTGCTCGTCTCCGGCCCAATGGCCGGCGCCGAACCAGACCTCAACCAGCTGCGCGAAGCTAAAGAGGCGACCGGCGGACAAGTGCCGGTGCTCCTCAACACCGGCGCACGCGCAGAAAACATCCGCCGGTTCTTCAGCGTTGCCGATGGCGTGATCGTGGGCTCCGGCCTGAAAGTGGACGGCTATACGTGGAACCCGGTAGACCCTGCGCGCGTGAAGGCATTCATGGAAGTCGTGCGCGACATTCGCAGAAATCTCTAAACCGTCGCTTCCATGACCGCCCTGCTCTCCGCCGCGAACATCGGCAAACTGTATGGGCTGCGCCCGGTGCTGCGCGGCGTCTCGCTCGACGTCGCGCGCGGCGAATTCGTCGCCATCCTGGGCGCGAACGGCGCCGGCAAGACCACGCTGCTGCGCATCCTCGCTACGCTCACCCGGCCGAACGGCGGCACACTCACCATCGGCGGGGTAGATGCGCTCGCCCATCCCGATCGCGCGCGCGCCTTCATCGGCTTGGTGTCGCACCAATCGCTGATCTATCCCGACCTCACCGCCCGCGAGAACCTGGAGTTCTACGGGCGCATGTACGGCGCAGTGAACCGGAGATTAGAGATGAGAGATTCGTCAGCCCAATCTCCAATCTCCAATCTCTCTTCTCGCGTCGAAGAGGCGCTGCGGCGGGTCAACCTGTGGCAACGCCGGGATGACCTGGCGCGCACCTTCTCGCGCGGGATGATCCAGCGGCTGACCATCGCCCGCGCCATCTTGCACGACCCACCCTTACTGCTGCTGGACGAGCCGTTCACCGGCCTCGACCAGGCCTCGGCAGCCAACCTGTCTGCACTGCTGCGCGAGACGGTGCTGCGCGAGCGCGCCGTGGTGATGACCACACATGAGTTGAGCCGCAGCCTGGATGGCGTGACGCGCGCGCTGATCTTGAAGGACGGCCAAATCACACACGAGCTTCAGCATGACATCACCGCCGAGGCGCTGAATGCGCTGATGAGGGAAGCTTGAAGACAACCTACAACCATGCACGCCGCCGTACGCCAAATCGCCGCCATCGTCCGCAAAGACATCCTGCTGGAGTTGCGCACGCGCGAATCCATCACCGCCATGGTCGTGTTCGCGGTGATGGCCATCGTCATGTTCAACTTCGCGCTGCGGCTGCGGGTGGACACGTTTCGCCCGCTCACGCCCGGCGTGCTGTGGGTGACGCTGGTGTTCGCCGGAACGTTGGGGCTTTCGCGCTCGATGTCGTCCGAGCAAATCAACCAGTGCATGGACGGCCTGCTGCTGGCGCCATGCGACCGCAGCGTGATCTTCGCCGGCAAAGCCATCACCAACGTCATCTTCACCTTGGCCGTGGCGCTGGTGGTCACGCCGATTATGGCTATCCTGTTCGACGAGACGCTCTTGCAACCCGGCGTGTGGCTGGTGGTGGTGCTCGGCGTGGTCGGCTACGCCGGCACCGGCACATTGATCGCGACGATGGCCGCCAGCACCCGCGCGCGCGAGGTGTTCCTGCCCATTTTGCTCTTCCCGCTTGCATTGCCGCTGCTGGTCGCGGCCGTCATCGCCACGTCGGGCTTTCTCGACCGGCTGCCGCTCGATGAATTCGCAGCGTGGATCGGCGTCGAGCTTGCTTTCATCGTCATCTTCTGGACGGCGGGCACGTTGCTGTTCGAGTATCTGGTAGAGGGATGAGGCTGCTGCAGGCAAAGTCCCCTCTGCGGACTGGGTCGCCGGTCGCCGAGAGGCGACTTCGCGCTGTGTAGCGCGAAGTGCATTGCCGCGCAACTGCCCCTACGAGAAATGCGCCCATCACGGCTCACTTCCGCGATAATCCTCGGCGATGAAAGAGCATTCATTCTGGTCGGACACGGTTGCTGCTTTCTCACCTGCGCCGCACGAGTTGCCTCCGCGCGTGGATGTCGCCATTGTCGGTGGAGGCTATACAGGGCTATCGGCAGCGCGCGAACTGGCGCGCCGCGGCGCCCGCGTCGCCGTGCTCGAAGCGAACACGATCGGCTGGGGCGCCAGTTCCCGCAACGGTGGCATGGTGCTCACCGGGCTCAAGGCCGGCGTCGGCAAATTGGTCAAGCAGTTCGGGGTGGAGACGGCGCGCGCGCTGTTCTGCACGTCGCTCGACGCGATCAACTACGTCGAGCAGGTCGTCGGTGAAGAAAGCATTGCATGCGACTTCCGCCGGTTCGGCCATATCGAGCTGGCCTACAAACCCGGCCACTTCACCGGCTTCATCCACGAGGCGGAATTGCTGCAGAAACACTTCCAGCACCCGGTGCGCCTGGTGGACAAGGCGCATCTGAGCGACGAGATCGAGAGCGAGCTATACCACGGCGGCCTAATAGACGAAGCGAGCGCCGGCGTGAACCCGGCGCAGTATGCCGCCGGCCTGGCGCGTGCTGCCGAACGCGCCGGCGCTTGGCTATTCGCGCACACGCGCGTCGTGCACATCGAGCGAGGCGCCGCCAACGGCCAGGGCTTCAATGTCGCCACCTCGCGGGGCAAGCTACGCGCAGATCAGGTCATGATCGCGACGAACGGCTATACCGAGCGGCTCGTCCCCTGGCTGCAACGCCGCATCATCCCGATTGGCTCCTACATTATCGCCACCGAGCCGCTGCCGCCGGAACTCGCGCAGCGGGTCAACCCACGCCGGCGCATGATGTTCGACTCGAAGAACTTCCTCTACTACTTCCGCCTCTCGGCAGACAATCGCATGATCTTCGGCGGACGCGCCGGCTTCGTGCCGCCTAACGCCGACACCCTGCGCCGAAGCGCCGCGATCTTACAGCGCGGCATGCTGGAGGTTTACCCGCAGTTGAAGGGCATCACGGTCGAATATGCCTGGGGCGGCACGCTCGGATTCACGTTCGATTTGTTGCCCCATGCTGGGACGACTCCGGACGGCGTGCATTACGCGCTCGGATGCGGCGGCCACGGCGTGGCGCTGCTCTCCTATCTGGGCGCGTGCGTCGCGCGACGCATCGCCGGCGAGCGCGTCGAAAATCCGCTGTTCAACCTGCCTTTCCCCACCGCGCCGGCCAACCTCTACAACGGCAATCCATGGTTCTTGCCGCTAGCCGGGCTGTATTACCGGCTGCTCGATGCGATCAGCTAGCGCTTCCAACTTCACGCTTCGACGCAGCGAGGGCGGATGCTGGTGAAGCTCGCCTCTTCCATGGGCTTCACCGGCTTGGGGTAAAGCCGGCGTCACTTGATCGCGCCGCTGCGCTTCGAGCTAGACACAGGTGCATTCGCGTATAGGGACAGAGGTGTCGCGCGTAGGGCGCGGACGCCGTTCCGCGCCGATGAGGCGCCAGGCCGGATCGGCGTCATTCGATAGCCAGGATCTTGAAGACAGTCACGCCAGCGGGCGTCACCACGCGCACCTTTGCCCCCACGCGCTTGCCGATCAGTGCCTGGCCTAGGGGCGAGGCGTTCGAGATCTTGCCGTTCATCGGATCGGCCTCTGCGACGCCGACGATCTGGAAGGTTTCCTGATCGTCGAAGCCGTCTTCGACCACCGTGACGCGGCTGCCCATGCGCACTTCCCCCTGGTCGTTCGTCGTTTCGTCGAGGATGATGCTGTCGGCCAGCATGCGTTCGAGGGCCAGGATGCGCCCCTCTAGGAATCCCTGCTCCTCTTTCGCTGCCACATAGTCCGCATTCTCCGACAAGTCGCCTTGTTGAATGGCGAAACGCAGGCGCTCCGCCAGCTCGGGGCGCTTCACATCGCGCAGATACGCCAGCTCGTCGCGCAGCTTTTGCGCACCTTCGGGAGTGAGATAGATCTTGTTCGCATCGTGCGGGCTCGACATGCGCAAAATTTTACCTGACCAAGACCATACGACGTGATGGGGTACATTCGCCGGCAGGGTAACGCGCAGGCTCGGGTAGGGCGCGCTCTGAATGGCCCGGCGAATAGGCTACCGCGGCGCGCCATCGCCGGTGCGTCATTGGCGCGGAACGGCGTCCGCGCCCTGCGCGACGTTTTGGCCTCATTTGCCTCTTCTGCGCGAAGGCACTTTGTGGTACACAATCGCGGAAATGGAAATCGCAGGATCAGTCGTCCTCATCACCGGCGCCGCGCAGCGTGTCGGTCGTGCTGTGGCGCTCGACCTAGCGGCGCATGGCGCGCACATCGCGTTCAGCTACTACCTCGCAAGCGAGCCGTGGCGAGACACGGCAGACGCGATCGAGCGCTACGGCGTGCACAGCCTGGCCATGCAGGCGGACGTGACCCGAGCCGGCGACGTGCGCGCATTGGCACATGCTGCGCTGCAGCGCTTCGGGCGCGTGGACGTTCTCATCAACAACGCATCCGTTTGGCTGAAGAAACCGGCCCTCGAGATCAGCGAGGCAGAATGGGACGCAGAGATGAACCTGAACGCTAAAGCAGCGTTCATGATGGCGCAGGCTGTCGCGCCGCACATGATCGCGCAAGGCCACGGCCTGATCATCAACATCACCGACCTGTCGGCGTTTCAGACCTGGCCGGGCTACGCGCATCACTCGGCCAGCAAGGCCGCGCTGGTCGCGCTCACCAGGGTGCTGGCGCTGGAGTGGGCGCCGCAGGTGCGCGTGAACGCGATCGCGCCCGGCACCGTGCTGCTGCCGGATGACGCCGACGATGCCAAACGCCGGTGGGCTATCGAAAGGTCGGCCCTCAAGCGCATCGGCACGCCGGAGGACGTCGCGCGCACGGTGCGTTACCTGATCGAAGAGGACTTCGCCACCGGCGCGGTGTATTTCGTGGACGGCGGGCGGTCGTTGGTGTGAACGTCTGCGTCTTTCGTCTTGCGTCCTGCGTCTTTCGTCTTTCGTCTTGCGTCTCGCGTCGTGACGGGCGAGCGCGGCAAGCCTGGAATCGGTGTTGACATTTGCGGCCCGCACCCTTACAATTCAAATTAATTTCTCAAGTTGAGAAATTATTGAGATGCCGCCATGTCCAAGCCGACATTCGCCGGGAGCAACGCCAGCTTAGTGCGAGCACACAACCTGCGCGCTGTGCTCAATCACTTCCTCAACGAAGGCAGCGTCTCGCGCGCCCAGCTTGCCGAACGCACCGCGCTCTCCAACACCACCATCACCAATCTGATAGACGACTTGCTCACGCAGGGCATCGTCGTCGAAGACGACACTGAGACAGCACGCGCCCGGGCTTCGAGCGACGGCAGCCGGCGCGTCGGGCGGCCGCGCACCGGCCTGCGGCTCAACCCCAACGCCCGCTACGCTGCCGGCGTGCACATCGGCATCGGCATCCTGCGCGTCGCCGTCGTCAACCTGCACGCCGAGATCATCCAGAACACCATCGCCAACTTCGACGTCGCTGCACCGGCGGAACATGTCCTAAACCAGATTGCGCGTTTGGTGAAACAAACCATCGCCGGCAGCCGCATCGAGACCGATCGCCTGATCGGGCTGGGCATCGGCGCGTCGGGACTGGTGGACTATGGGACCGGCGTTAACGTGTTCGCGCCCAACCTGGGCTGGCGCGATGTGCCGCTGCGCGATTGGATGCAAGACCGGCTCGGCCTGCCCACAGCGGTAGACAACAACGTCCGCGCAATGGCGCTGGGCGAGGCGCTGTTCGGCGCCGGGCGCAACGTAGGTGTGCTGGCGTTCGTCTATGGTCGCGTGGGCGTAGGCGCGGGCTTCGTGGTCAACGGGCGGGCATTCCGCGGCAGCGGCGCCGGCGCCGGCGAGATCGGCCACACGGTGATGATCCCCGACGGTGGCGACCTATGCGGGTGTGGCCAGCGCGGCTGCCTGGAGACGCTGGTGTCCGAGCCGGTGATCGTCCGCGAAGCAGAGCGACTGGCGCGGCGGCGCCCGCACAGCGCGCTAGCACGTTGCCTAGCACAGAACGGCCAGACGAAGCCGATCGAACGCATCTTCGCCGCTGCCCGCGAAGGCGACGCCGCCACGCTCAGGCTGCTCGAGGGTCGCGCGCGCTATTTGGGCATCGCCCTGGCCAATCTGGTGAACGTGCTCAACCCGGAGTTGATCCTGTTGGGCGGCATGTTTGCACAGGGCAGTGAGTTCTTCCTGCCGATGGCCGAGCGCACGATGCGCGAACGCGCGTTTGCCGGCCTGGGCGATCGCGTGCGCGTGCAACCCACACAGTTCGGCTGGCGCGCCGGCGTGATCGGCGCGGCCTCGCTGGCGCTGAGCACCTTCTTCTACCAACTGGAGGACGCATGACCGAGGCGCACCGCGCGATAAGCCAACTGCGCGCCGGCTTCGTCGCCCTGGCCCGCACCACGTTCGACGTTGCGCTGGCCGATGACGTCATGCGCGCCGCGCGCGCTGCGCTCGAACGCGCCGGGTTCGCGCTGATCGGCGATGCGCGCCTGGCGACCGACCTGGATGAGTTGGACGCGATCGCGCGTGCCTTTGTCGGCGAGCCGCTCGATGTGCTGATCGCCCTTCAGGCCACCTTCACCGACAGTTCGTTCGCCGTGCGCTTGGCCGAGCGCTGCGATGCGCCGCTGCTGATGTGGGCCGTGCCCGAAGCGCGCACCGGCGGGCGGTTGCGGCTGAATTCGCTGTGCGGCATCAACCTAGCCGGGCACGCGCTCAAGCTGCGCGGGGTGAACTACCACTGGCTCTACGCGCCGCCCGACGATGCACAAGCCGTTGCACAAGTCACAGCCATTGCCAAAGCCGGCCGCGCGCGGCGGCGGCTGCGAAGGGCGCGGCTGGGCGTGATCGGCCAGCACCCCGCCGGCTTCGACAGTTGCCACCTCGACGCCGAGCGTTTGTGCCGGCAACTGGGCGTGGACGTAGTGCGCTTCGACTTATCTACCGTCTTCGAGCGTGCCCGCGCCGTGAACGGACACATCGGTGCGCTGCGCGAGCAACTCGGCGCGCGCATCGGCAACCTGGACACGCTCGCGCGCGAACCAGTGAACGGCACGCTGGCGGTCTATGTCGCGCTCAAGCAGCTCGCCGAGGAATCGCGCTGCGATGCGCTGGCCGTGCGCTGTTGGCCGGAATTCTTCACCGACCTGGGCTGCGCCGCATGCGGCGCGATGGCGTTGCTGAACACCGATGGCCTGCCGTGCGGATGCGAGGCCGATGCGAACGGCGCGCTCACCCAGCTCATCCTGCAGTGGATTAGCGGCGAGCCGGCCTTCGGGACCGACCTGGTCGAGTGCAACGCGCAGGAAGACAGCGCCGTCGTCTGGCACTGTGGGCAAGCGCCGTTGACGATGGCCGATCCGCGCGGCGGCGTGCAAGGCGGCCTGCACTCCAACCGCCGGCTGCCGCTGGTGATGGAGTTCGCCTTGAAGCCGGGCCGGGTGACGATCGCGCGGCTGAGCCGGTCAGGAGGCGACCTGCGCCTGATCATCGGCGGCGGCGAGATGCTGGCTGCGCCGCCTAGCTTCAGCGGCACGTCGGGGGTGTTGCGGTTCGACCGGCCGGTGCGCGACGTGCTCGCCACGATCATGGAAGAAGGTCTGGAACACCACATCGCTCTCACCTATGGCGATCACACAGCGGCGCTGTATGCCCTGGCCAAGATGCTGGGCATGCCGGTGCTCTCGCTGTGTTGACCGAGATGGCAGAAGATGCTACCGAGGAGGTGATCATTCGAGAAGAACCCTGTTCACCTGCACACCTGCGTTCGATCCTGATCGTGTGTTTGACCGATTCGCTAACCGCTCAAGCGATGAGTTTCCAGGAGGAAAGGACATGAACCAAAAGAAGACCACGTCCGTCAGAATTTCACGCCGGCGCTTCCTCGTTTTGGGTGCACAAGGCGCGGGATTGGCCGCACTGGCTGCGTGCGCCGCGCCGCCCGCCATGCCGGCCGCACAGCCCCCTGCTCAAGCGCCGTCGCAACCCGAAGCCGCGCCGACCACTGCGCCCGCTGCCGCGCCTGCCACAGTTGACTTCCTGGCCTGGGGCGACAACGCCGACATCCCGGCCTGGGAAGCGCTGGTGAAGCGCTACAAGGAGATCGCGCCCAACGTGACCGTGAACGTCACGCCGGTCGCCGAACCCAATGCGAACTTCTATCCCAAGCTGCAGACCACCATCGCCGGTGGCACGCCGCCCGGCGTGTCCTCGTTCCAGGGATGGGAGTGGCAGCCCTACGCCGATCAAGATGTGCTGGCGCCGATTGACGAGTTCGTCAACGCCAACCCCTACTTCAAAGACGTGTATCCCGAAGGCGTCGCGAGCATCGAGGGCACGACGATGCGCAACGGCAAGCGCTATCTCATCCCGCTGCAGCGCGCTGCGATGCTGATGTTCTACGCGCGCAAGCCGTTCGAAGAGGCCGGGCTGGAGTTCCCCACCGACGACTGGACGTTCGACCAGTTCATGGAGCTGGCGACCAAGTTGACGAACCCCGAGAAGAAGATGTACGGCTTGCAGGCCAACGGCAACTGGTTCCGCGACATCGGCTGGATCCGGCTGACCGGCAAGCAGGAATTCGACCAGCTCTACGATCCGAAGAAGGCGATGTTCAACCAGCCGGAGATCGTGGACATCGTGCAGAAGATGGCGTCGGACGTGTACTACAAGATGAAGATCGCGCCGACGCCGGCCGACCTGCAGGGCGGCGCGAACACCATCCAGACCGGCAACGTCGCGATGAAGTACGAGGGCCCGTGGTTCTTCCCCGCGCTCAACAGCCCGAAACTGCGCGAGGACAAGAAGAACGTGCCCTTCGACGTCGTGCTCATGCCGAAGATCACCGAAGGCAAGCGCCGGCATCGCGGCTGGACCGAAGGCGTCGCGCTGCTCAAAGGCGACCAACTGCAAGCGTCGTGGGAGTTCGCCTCGTTCATGGCCGGCGAGGAGGGCAACAAGATCTATTCCGAGATCACCGGCCGCATCCCCAACACCAGCGCGTTGATCGAGAACTTCTGGCTGCCGGTGGTCACCGAGCGCTTCGAGGTGAAGAACGGCAAGGCGCTGCTGGAGGCCTTCAACCTCTCCGAGGTGGACGTCGTGGGCGGCATCCCACGCTCGAAGATGTGGAGCGAGGTGGTCAAGCCGGTCGGCTGGGATCCGCTCATCGGCGGCAGCGCCACGGCTGCAGAAGTGCTGCCCAAGGTGGACGAAGGCCTGCAGGCCATGCTGGACGAGTATTGGAAGTCGAAGCAGTAGGAATTCGCGTTACGTTTTGCGTATTGCGTATCACGCATCGCGTGTTGGCACGTGATGCGTGGTACGCGATACGCGACACTTGACACGTGGCACTTGACACGTGACGCAGCGCACACGACCGGAGGGTGCGATGGCAGCGATTACGCAGGCGCAGACGAATACAGCCGCGCGGCGCGTCGGGCGCGCCAGGCTGCGCGATTGGCTGGATGGCTACTTGTTCACTTCGCCGTTCATCATCGGATTCCTGGTCTTCACGGCGTTTCCGATGCTGTATGCCATCTGGCTGTCGTTTCACAAGTGGAATCTGATCGGCGCGCCGACGTTCGTCGGCCTGGACAACTACATCAAGGCGCTCACCCACCCGACGGCGCAGCTCAGCCTATACAACAGCGCGTTCTACACGATCTTCGCCGTGCCGATCCAACTCATCATCTCGTTCACGTTGGCGTTGGCGTTGACGCAGGCGATTCGCTTGCGCGACCTGTATCGCGCCGGCTTCTACTTGCCGATCATCGTGCCGCTGGTCGCCAGCGCCGTGGTGTGGCAACGCGTGTTCCATCCTGAATTCGGCATCTTGAACGAGGCGCTGGGCTGGTTCGGCATCCCCCCGGCCAAATGGCTCTTCGACCCCAATCTGGCCAAGCCGGCGTTCATCATCATGTCGTTCTGGATGATCGGCCGGCAGATGGTGATCTTCATCGCCGGCCTGGGCAACATCCCGCAATCACTGCTGGAAGCAGCGAGCATTGACGGCGCCGGGCCGGTGCGCCGTCTGTTCAGCATCGTCATCCCGTTGATGACGCCGCTGATCTTCTACAACTGCGTGATCGCCATCATCAACTCGTTCCAGATCTTCGTGCCGGCGCTGATCATGACCGACGGCGGCCCGCAGAACGCCACGCTGTTCGCCGTGCTCAACATCTACCGCGAAGGCTTCCAGTTCTTCAACATGGGCTACGCCGCGGCGCTGTCGTGGGAGTTGTTCGTCATCGTCATCGGCTTTACGATTGCCCAGTTCGCCATTTCGCAGCGCTGGGTGTATTACTCGGACTAATGGCCACACAAACCATGACGCCCTCGCTGGCGGCAACCGGGCAGCACGGCAGCCGGCGGATGACGCGCATCGCCGGCTTAGTCCTCCTGCAGATCGTGATGACCGCATGCCTGATCACCTTCCTCGCGCCGACGTTTTGGATGGTATCGTCGTCGCTCAAAGCCTCGACCGAGGTCTTCCGGCACCCGATCGTGTGGATTCCGGAGTCGCCGCAGTGGAGCAACTACGCCAAGGTGTTCGAGACGCTGCCGTTTGCGAAGTTCGCCTGGAACACGTTCGTCGTCGTCACGCTGGCGGTGATCGGCACGGTGCTCTCGACGGCGCTCGTCGCCTATGGGCTGGCGCGCGTGGATTTCCCCGGCCGGCGCATCGTCTTCGCGCTAATGGTGGCGACGATCATGTTGCCGGAGATCGTCACGCTCATCCCGCGTTTCATCATGTTCCGCACCTTCCGTTGGATTGACACGTTCGCGCCGCTCACCGTGCCGTTTTGGTTCGCGCTTACCACGCTCTACGTCTTCCTGATGTATCAGTTCCTGCGCGGCATCCCGAAGGAGCTGGATGAAGCCGCGACGATTGACGGCGCCAATCGCTGGCAGATCCTGTGGCACGTGATCCTGCCGCTGTGCAAGCCGGTGATCGCTACCATCGCCGTGTTCGCGCTCATTCAGCACTACAACGAATTCCTCACCCCATTGATCTACTTGAATAAGCTCGACAACTGGACGCTGGCGCTCGGCGTGCGCGCGCTGAACGACTCTAACGTGGCCAACTGGGAGCTGGTCTTCGCCGCCAGCACGCTGATGTTGATCCCGGTGCTGACTTTGTTCATCATCGCCCAGCGCTACTTCGTGCAGGGTATCGCGCTGACGGGGTTCGGGGGCAGGTGACGTATTGCGTATTCCGTTTCTTTGGACGCACAAGCGCGCTGCTTAAAAGCACCGATGACCTTCAATCAACGGACCAGGTGAGCACATGAAGTTCTTTCTCGATAGCGCCATCGTAGATGAAATCGCCTACGCGCTCGACATGTGGGACATTGACGGCGTGACGACCAATCCGCGCCACGTGCAGGCGTCGGGCAAGCCGATGCTGCAGGTGATCCGCGAGATCGGCAAGCTGGTCGAGGGCACGGACAAGACCGTGTCGGTCGAGGTCAACCCGCACTACAAGACTGTGGACGAGTTCGTGCGCGAAGGTCGCAAGCTGGCATCCATCCACCCGAACTTCGTGATCAAGCTGCACTGCATCGAGCCGGCGTTCAAAGCCATCCCCATCCTGGCCAAAGACGGCATCCGCGTGAACGTCACGCTGGTCTTCAACGCCGTGCAGGCGCTGGCCGCCATGCGCGCCGGCGCATACTACGTCTCGCCGTTCATCGGCTGGAAGGAAGCCAACGCCGAAGAGACGCGCGACCTGATTGCCGACATCGTCGAGATCCGCGACAACTACGGCTTCGGCACCGAGGTGCTGGTCGCTGCCGTGCGCAACGGCCGGCAGATCGCCGATGCCGCGGTCGCCGGCGCGGATATTGTCACCGCTGCGCTGGCCGTGTATAAAGATGCATTCGACCATCCCTACACGCGCGATGGCCTGGCCAAGTTTCAGGAGTTCTGGGACAAGAGCAAATACGAGTGAAGCGTCCAATCTTTCATCTTTCATTTCTCATTGATCACAATGACCAATGACCAATTACCAGTTACCAATTACAAATGACGAATGACAGATGAAAGATCAAAGATGACAAATCCTAAAGCGTCATGAGCGATCCAAAAAAGTTCCTCATCGGCGGCCAGTGGCGCGCCGGAAATAAGACATTCGAATTGAAGTTCCCGTTCACCGGTGAAGTCGTCGCCGAGATTTGCGTCCCGAGCGACGATGACCTCGAAGCGGCCGTGCAAGCCGCACAGCGCGGCGCGCGGATCATGCGCAAGCTGCCGGCGCACGAGCGTTCGGCCATCCTGCGTCGCCTACACGCGCAGATGGAAGCGCGCACCGAGGAGTTGGTGAACGTGCTGGTGATGGAGGGTGGCAAAACGAAGAAGGCCGCGCGTGGCGAGGTCGCGCGCGCCAAGCAGACCGTCTTCGTTGCCTCTGAGGAAGCGCGGCGCATCCCCGGCGAGGTCATCAACATGGACTGGACGAAGGACGGCGAGAACCGCATCGGCATCGTGCGGCGCTTCCCGCTAGGCGTCATCCTGTGCATTGCGCCGTTCAACTATCCGCTCAACCTAGCCTGCCACAAGGTGGCGCCGGCGCTGGCAGCCGGCAACGCCTTCATCCTCAAGCCAGCCAGTGCCACGCCGCTCTCGGCGCTCTTGCTGGGCGAGATGCTGCTGGAGGCCGGCGCACCGCCCGAGGCCGTCAACGTCGTGACGTGCAGCGGCGCGCAAGCCGAAAAGCTGGTGCGCGACGAGCGCATCGCCATGTTCTCCTTCACCGGCAGCAGCGAGGTCGGCTGGCACCTCAAAAGCGTATGCGGGCGCAAGCGCAGCGCGCTGGAGCTGGGCGGCAACGCCGCGGCCATCGTGCACGAGGACGCCAACATCGGCTATGCCGCCAAGCGCATCGCCTTCGGCGGGTTCACCAACGCCGGCCAGAACTGCATCAGCGTGCAGCGCGTGCTCATCCATCGCCCAATCTACAATGAGGCGGTCGAGACGCTGCTCGACGAAATCAACGCGCTGAAGGTGGGCGATCCACGATTGGAGGAAACCGACGTCGGCCCGATGATCACCGAGCGTGCCGCAATGCAGGCCGAGGCGTGGGTGGAAGAGGCGTTGGCCCAAGGCGCGCGCAAGCTGTTGGGCAACGGCCGCCAGGGCGCCCTGCTCCATCCCACCGTGCTGAGCGACGTGACCCGCGAGATGAAGGTGAGCTGCCAGGAGGTGTTCGCGCCGGTGCTCACCGTCAGTCCCTACGACACGTTCGAGGAAGCCATCGAGCTGGCCAACAGCACCGACTACGGCCTGCAAGGCGGCGTGTTCACGCGCGACGTGGGGCGCATCATGAAAGCCTACGACGAGATCGAGGTGGGTGGCCTGCAGGTGAACGATGTGTCTACCTTCCGCATAGATCACATGCCCTACGGCGGCGTGAAGGCCAGTGGCATGGGCCGCGAAGGCGTCAAGTACGCCATCGAAGAGATGACCGAGCCGAAGCTGATGGTGATCAATTTGAATGCGTGAGATGTTGCATGTCGCACGTTACACGTTACACGTTGCAAGTTGCAAGTTGCAGGTGCAGGTTTCACGTTTTGCGTCTTGCGTCTCACGTCCGGCATCGCGCGTCTTCCGTCGCATGACACGCGACACGTGACACCCTACACCTGACACCTGATCCCTGACCCCTGCCCCCTGACTGCCGAAACGCCTCATGCGTTCCTACCTCTCCCACCTCGAGTGCTCATACTGCGGCGCAACCTACTCCGCCGATGAGATTCACACTACGTGCCCGAAGTGCGGCAAGGTGCTGCTCGCGCGCTACGACTTGCACGCCGCGCGCCAACGCTTGACGCCGGAGATCGTCCGCCGGCGGCCGATGAACATGTGGCGGTGGTTCGAGATCATGCCGGTGCGCGACCCGGTCAACGTGGTCACGCTGGGCGAGGGCTGCACCCCGTTGCTGCCGGCAGGCCGGCTGGGCGAACAGCTCGGCACAGAGCAACTCTGGATCAAAGACGAGGGCCTGAACCCGACCGGCAGCTTCAAGGCGCGCGGGCTCTCGGCAGCAGTGTCGAAAGCAAAGGAGCTGGGGGTCAAGGCGATGGCCATCCCCTCGGCAGGCAATGCAGCTTCGGCGCTGGCAGCCTACGGCGCACGCGCCGGCATCACCGTGTATCAGTTCATGCCGCAGGACGTGCCGGAGATGATGCGCAAGGAGAGCCACCAATACGGCGCGCGCGCCTACCTGGTGAAAGGGCTGATCAACGACGCCGGCAGGCTGGTGCGCGAGGGCGCCAAGCGCAAGGGCTGGTTCGACGTCTCCACGCTGCGCGAGCCATACCGGCAAGAGGGCAAGAAGACGATGGGGCTGGAGCTGGCCGAACACTTCGACTGGACGTTGCCCGATGCGATCATCTACCCGACCGGCGGCGGCACCGGCATCGTCGGCATGTGGAAGGCGTTCGACGAACTGGAGCAGCTCGGCTGGATCGGCCCCAAGCGTCCGAAGATGATCGTCGTGCAGGCCGAAGGGTGCGCGCCGATCGTCCGCGCGTTCGAGGCCGGCCAGCGCCACGCCGAGCTATTCTCGGACGCGCACACGATCGCGCCGGGCATCCGCGTGCCGGTCGCCATCGGCGACTATTTGATCCTGGACGCGGTGAGGCAGAGCGGCGGCACGGCGATCACGGTGAGCGACGAAGAGATCATCCGCGACATGCGTGAGATGGCGCGGCTGGCCGGCGTGTTCGCCTCGCCGGAGGGTGCGGCCACATTGTCGGCCTACAAGAAGCTGCGCGCGATCGGCTTTCTCTCGCCGAGCGACAAGACCGTCCTGTTCAGTTGCGGCAGCGCCTTCAAAAACGCCGAGCTGATCACGCCGGAGCCGTTGCCGATGCTCGACCCGAATCATCCGGATGCACTGGAGAGGGTATGAAGCGGGGCATGGTCATTCCTGCGAAAGTCGCGTGATCTCCTGCGATCCCAACCCGCAGCCAGGCGCAAGCGGCACGGGATCAACACCATCAGGTTTGCAACTGAGCAAACAATAATCAGCAACCAGCGACCAACGACCAGCGACTAACAACCACAATGAATATCGAACGCATCGAACTCTTCCACATCCGCATTCCCCTCGTCGCTCCGTTCGAGACCAGCTTCGGTGTGACGACCGAGCGCGAGAGCATCCTAGCGCGCATCATCGCCGATGGTGTTGCCGGCTGGGGCGAGAGCGTGGCCGACGCCGACCCCGGCTACTCCTACGAGACCGTCACGACCAACTGGCACGTGATGACCGGCTACCTCATCCCTGCCTTGCTCGGCGCGCCCATCGGCGACCCGCGCGAGGCGCCGGCGCGCTTTAGCCGGGTGCGCGGCCACAATATGGCTAAGGCCACGCTAGAAGCTGCGCTGTGGGACATCGCTGCGCAGCAAGCCGGCCTCAGCCTGCGCGACTACATCGGCAAGGTGACCGGCCGGCAGATGAAAGATCGCGTTGTCGTCGGCGTGAGCATCGGCATCCAGCCGACGACCGAGAAGCTGCTCGAGCGAATCGAGAGCTTCCTGCAATACGGCTACCTGCGCATCAAGATGAAGATCAAGCCGGGGCGCGACCTGCAGGACGTGCGCGCTGCGCGGGCCGCCTTTCCCGACCGCATGCTGATGGTGGATGCCAACAGCGCCTACACGCTGCAGGACGCTGAGCTGTTCAAGCAGATGGATGACTTGAACTTGCTGATGATCGAACAGCCGCTAGGCTACGATGATATTTACGAGCACAGCAAGCTGCAGCCACAGCTCAAGACGCCGATCTGCCTGGACGAGAGCATCCATACGCCCGACCACGCGCGCATGGCCATCGAGCTGGGCGCGTGCAAGATCATCAACATCAAGCAGGGGCGCGTGGGTGGGCTAACGCACGCCATCGCCGTGCATGACATCTGCGAGGCGCACGGCGTGCCGGTTTGGTGTGGCGGCATGCTCGAGACCGGTATCGGCCGTGCGCTGAACTTGGCGCTGGCCGCGCTGCCAAACTTCACGCTCCCCAGCGACCTGAGCGCAAGCAACCGCTACTACGACCCAGACGTGATCGAGCCGCCCTTCGCAATCAACAGCGATGGGACGCTCAGCGTGCCGGCCGGCCCAGGTTTAGGCGTCAACGTTGTGCCGGAGCGGCTGCGCAAGATCACGCTGCGCCACGAGGTGTTCAAGCAATAGTGCGTGAAACGCAAGCGTAAACGGAAGGGGCGAATACGGCGTACCCAACTTCCGCTTTACGTATTGCGTATTGCGTCCTTCGTATCGCGCAATGCGTCGCCTCACTCCGGCTTGGCTTCGCTCGCGCCGACCGGCTCACCGTTCGCCGTTTGCTGAGCCGGTGCTTCGTCCGGTCGCACTTCCTGCGCCGGCTGGGTGCGCTTGGCGATCTCCTCGTTCAACCTGCGCAGCGTATCGGCGAGCCCTGCCTGCAGCTCGTTCAGGATCTGCGGGCCATGCGCAGTCTCCCAGGCCTCCTTCACGCTTTGCTTGAGGTTGGTCGCCACCTTATCGGCGCGCACCTTCTCGACGACTTCGCTCATGCGCGCGTTCAGCCGCTCCAGATTGACCGTCACTTCGCGCTCGATGCTCTTGCGCTCTTCCGACTCCCATATCGCGCGGAAGAGGTTGCTCAGGTTCTCGCCGAGCCTATTGAGTTCGCGCTCGATCGAGGACTGTTGGGTATTCTGCTCAGACATTCGAATTACCTCCTGTCCGGAATCGTATCTTTACGGAGCGATCATGCCTGACATTTATTTGATTTTTGCAAGCGATCCGGTCACGTCTGCATCCACTTTGGCTTTTCGACTTTGACGTAGACCATGCCGTCCACCACCTGCACGGGGTAGATGCGCAGAGGCGACTCGCCGGCCGGCCAGACGCATTCGCCCGTGTTCACGTCGAAGCGATAGCCGTGCACCGGGCATTCCACCTGACCGCCGTAGACCGCGCCATACGACAAATCGCCCATCGCATGCGGGCAGATCGGCGTGAACGCCGAAACCTTCTGCTCGCCGCCGGCCTCCGTTAAGGCGACGACGACATAGCCGTTTGCAGTCTTTACGCGCCGAGGACGGTTAAGTTGCAGGTCATCAAGGCTGACGGCGGGTAGGAAGCCGTCAAGCGCCGGTTCGGATTGGCTCATAGCTTGGGGAGGTTACCAGCTTTGCCGCCAGCCAATCGGCCATCTGCTTCATCTCCTTGTCGAAGAGGATGACGCTGAGGTGAGTGGCTTGCGAGACGAGGAGCAGTTCTCGTTCTGGCTCGGACGCCTCGTATAGCCACTTGGCGTTGATGGGCGGCACAGCCACGTCGCACTTGCCGTGCAAGAACATCTTGGGGCGCCGGCCAATCGCGCGGACGGCGTTCAATGTGTCGAAGCGCGCGATCATCTCATACAAGCTCTCGCCGAACCACGCGCCGTTCATGCTCCGCCATTCGGCCCACATCTTGGGCAGCGACTGGTAGCGCAGCAAGGTGAGATTGCGCGGCAAGCATACCAGCCCGAGCGATTCGCGGGCGATCGTCATGCGCGTGACCGGTGGGAGCTTGACCGGCGTGGAGATCGTGACGAGCGCGGCCACACGCTCGTCGTACGCTGCGAGATCGGCCACCTGATTGCCGCCGAAGCTGATGCCAATGGCGCCGACGCGCCGCACGCCGGGTTGGTTGCACAGCCAGTCGAGCGCCGCGCGCGCCGCGCAGCGCGCGTTGTCCACTGTGCAGGGCACGGACGTGAATTCGCCGTGTCCGGGCGGATCCACCGTCAGCACGGCAATGTTGCGTTCGATGAGCCGGCGGAAGAGCAGCCACTTGAACGCATGCCGGTTGTCCCCGGCGCCGCATACGAGCAGCACGACTGCGCCGCTCCACGTGTGCGGCTGCAGCCACGTGCCCGGCTGACGCGCGTCTGCCGCCTGGTGCTGTAACTGCTCAGCCCGCTCAGGCGGTATTTTGAATTGCTGGATGAGCGCGCTTGGCACTTCTAGCCGCGCCGGTGGAATATAAACGGTGCGAACCGAATAGGGCGCTTCTTCCGACGGCGCGAGGAAGCGCTGCGTAAGCGTGACGACCGACATGGACTCGCAAGGGCGAGCACCATGACCTCGACCGGCCATGACGGCTCGCCCCAGAATGGGCCCGGCTGGATTCGAACCAGCGACCAATCGGTTATGCGCACCACTACGACTTTCGCCGCCCCTTTCGGGTTCGTGGTCCGGACTATCTCTTCGCCCGCTGATAGCACTGGGCGCCTGCCGTATAGTCTCTACACCTTCCTTGCTACAGCAGCAAGGCTTGGCTCGGGATTACCATGACGACGGGTCGTTTTAGGCTTCCCCGAATTTGACAGGTATCACCCGCAGCTTTCGCTGCGGACAGCCCATCGCATTAGGACATATCAAGACTAGAATTGCTCACAGTGACAGCGCGCACATGATGCCTTATCTGCGGTTCTGGGCTTCATGAGAGCTTTGTCCAATCGCAACTTCGCTGAGGTGATGAAAGAACTTGACAAGTGCATCTTGGTGTGTGCTAACTGTCATGCCGAAATTCACAATTCTGATCTTGACTTAGACCTCCTGCTTCAAGCCGACTGCTCTCACCGCTGAGCTACAGGCCCTTGCACAATTGATGATACCAAAATTATTGACGCTGTTGGGCGCATTCGTGCGTTCGTGCATTGGGGCAAAACGCTGCGGTTATGGCGCATCGGCAAGGGCGCGCTGCAGACTTGTGCCTCGAATGTCCCCGATCCCTTTTCCCGTTCCGCTTCTCGGAACGGGGAGCACGGGAGGGTAGAGCGCGCCCTACCCAACGTGCACGTTAGCCTCTGCGGGCGAATGTACCCGACACTATTCACCTAATCCGTCCTTGATCGCCTCGGCCACAGGTCGCGGCACTACTTTGGCCAACTCCTCCACGCTGGCCGCTCGAATCGCCTCGATCGAACCAAAGGTCGTGAGCAGCTTCTTCCGGCGCGCCGGGCCGACACCCTGCAGCGCATCGAGCTGCGAGGCCAGGCCGATCTTCTCGCGTTGCCGGCGGTGGCCGGTGAGGCCGAAGCGATGTGCCTCATCGCGGATGCGCTGCACCAGGAAGAAGCTCTGCGCGTTGCGCGGTAGCAAGATCGCGTCGGCCTTGCCCGGCATGAAGATCTCCTCGTTCTGCTTGGCCAGCGACACGACCGGCACGATGTGCGCCAGGTCGAACTCGCGCAACACCTCGACCGCGACGCCAAGCTGCCCTTTGCCGCCGTCAATGATGACCAGGTCGGGTAGCAAAGCCCATGTTGGGTCTTCCTTCCGGCCAGGGGCCAGGGGTCGGGGTTCGGGGGCCAGTTCACTGATCCCTGCCCCCTGATCCCTGACCCCCAACTGGGAATCTTTCCATCGCTGAAACCGTCGGCGCAGCATCTGGCGCAGGCTTTCGAAGTCGTTCGGGCCGGCGATGCCCTTGATGTTGAATCGGCGATAGTCGCTCTTCTTCGGCACGCCATGCACGAACACCACCATGCTGCCGACGATGGCCGCGCCCTGCGTGTTGCTGATGTCGTAGCACTCGATGCGCACCGGCAGCCGCGGCAGGTCGAGCGCCTCCTGCAGTTCCTTCAGCACTGCCTCCTGGCGTACGCTGTCCTCACGCCACTGCGCCTTCAGCGTTGCGAGCTGCTCCTGCGCGTTTTGCCGCGCCAGCTCGATCAGGCTGGCGTCGGCGCCGGCCTGCGGCGTACGAATCTTCACCGCGGTGCCACGCTTCTGCTTCAGCCAGTTCTCGATGATGTTGGCCTCTTCGACCTGTTCGGGCAACAACACCTCCGGCGGCACATAGGCCGCTTCGTCGTAGAAGCGCTTGAGGAAGGCATCGAGCACGCTCTGGTCGTCCTCACCCTCTGCACCGTCCAGCACGAAGTACTCCTGCCCGAGCAACTTGCCGCCGCGGATGAACAGCACTTGCACGCACGTCTCGCCTTCGTCGCGGGCGAACGCGATCACGTCCTGATCGGTCCCTGCCGAGCTGACGATGCGCTGCTTTTCGATGACATGCTCGAGCGCCTTGAGCTGATCGCGATACTCGGCCGCCTTCTCGAACTGATAGGCGTTCGCCGCGCGCTCCATGCGCGCCCGCACGTCGGCGATCACCTGTTCGCTCTTGCCCTCCAGGAAGTCGCACAAGCGCTGGATGTTGGCGCGATATTCCGCCCGGCTGATGGCGCCGATGCACGGGCCGCTGCACAGCTTGATATCGTAGTACATGCAGGCGCGCGTGTCGTGGCCGGTGATCACGCGGTCGCAGTTCAAGAAGGGGAACATCCGGCGCAACGCATCGCGCGTGGCATACACTGCTTTGGCGCTGGAGTACGGCCCGTAGTAGCGCGCGCCGTCGCGCTCGATCCGCCGCGTGACCGTGACGGTCGGGAAGTCGTCCTGCCAGGTCACCTTGAGATACGGATAGCGCTTGTCGTCCTTGAGCCGGATGTTGTAGCGCGGGCGATGCTTCTTGATCAGCTCGGCTTCCTGGATCAGCGCTTCCAGATCGCTGCCGCGCACCACAAACTCGATGCGCGCGATCTCCTTGACCATGCGGCCGGTCTTAGGGTAGGCGGCCCAGGTGTTGGGGTTGAAATAGGAGCGCACGCGGCTGCGCAAATTCACCGCCTTGCCGACGTAGATCACCTCGCCCCGGCTGTCATAGAACAAGTAGCAACCAGGCAACGCCGGCAGATTCTTGACGGTCGCCTCGAGATGTTCGGGCACGGACACATGTTCTATTTTAGCCATCCTGTTGATGGGTGTATTTCCTGCAAAATGCCCGGCGTCTGAAGTCGCAGGCAATTTGCGGAGAAGACGGCGTGCGCCGGCTTTGCCATGCGTTGCGTGCGGATTCATCCGCTGCGCAAATCCGCGCAATGCCCCGTTAGAAAGTGCACCCCTGTTGATGGCCGGCAGCGCACGACTTTCCGCTTTTCTTCAAGGCGTAGCACAATCCCCGATATGAAGATCACCGACCTCCGCTGCGCTGTGATCGGCGACAACCCGGTCGTGCGCATTCTGACCGACGAGGGCATAGACGGCCTGGGACAGGCTGAGGATAGCAAGCCCTATCTCAAGCCCTACGTGTTGTTCTACAGGAAGTATCTGCTCGGCGAAGACCCGACCGACGTCGAGCGCTGCATGCTGAAGATTCGCCGGCTCGGCGGCTTCAAACCCTGGGGTGCGGCCGTCAGCGCGATCGAATTTGCGCTGTGGGACATCGCCGGCAAAGCCGCCGGCGTGCCGGTCTACAAGTTGCTCGGCGGCAAAGTGCGCGACCAAGTGCGCGTCTATAACGGCGGCGTGCGCTTCCACATGGGCGGCAGCGAACCCGAGCACTACGCCAAGGTCATGCAGCAGATGAAAGACCGGCCCGAAGGCTTCTCCATCATCAAGCAGGGCATCGCCTTCCACAGCCCAATGCCCGTCGAGGTGCCGGACTTCAGCTACGGCACGTTGCAGTCCGGCCCGCCCCACCCCAACCGTGGCCCACTCACCGAGAAGGGTCTCAAGCACATCATCGCCTGCGTCGAAGCGATGAAGAGCGTGACGGGTGACGAAGTCGGTCTAGCGCTGGATTGCGGCCCCGGCTTCACCGTGCCCGACGCCATCCGGCTGGCCAAGGCGCTCGAACCCTACAACCTGATGTGGCTGGAAGACATGATCACCGGCGACTACACGCCCTACGTCATGGCCGACCTATATCGTGAGGTCACGCGCGCCACCTCGACGCCGATCCACACCGGCGAGCAAATCTACCTGCGCCAGAACTTCCGCGAGCTGATCGAGACCAAAGCGGTGAACATCATCGGCCCCGACCCGGCCGACGTCGGCGGCATTGCCGAGCTGAAATGGGTGGCCGAATACGCCGACTTGCACGGCATCCTGATCGCGCCGCACGGCACGATTGACGGCGTGATCGGCCTAGCTGCGCACGTGCACTGCGCCGCTGCGCTGCCCCACAACTACATCGCGCTGGAATACCCCTATGCGCGCCATGCGTGGTGGTATGAGATCGTGGAGGGGTTGCCCGATCCCATCGTGAAGAACAGCATGATTGACGTGGCGGCGTTCAACCGGCCCGGCCTGGGCGTGAAGTTCAACGTGGACAAGGCCGAGAAATATCTGCGGGAGGAAGACAAGGGATTCTTCGACGATTGACATCACGCGCGCCATTCGCAGCCCCGAAGGGTCTTGCAGACTTTAGGGTCGCATGCCCGTTACCCTATGACCATCGTCAAAATCTGTGGCATCACCAACCTAGACGACGCGCTCTGCGCAATTGACGCGGGCGCAGACCTGCTCGGCTTCATCTTCTACGCGAAGAGTCCGCGCGCAGTGACGCCGGACGCAGCACGTGAGATCGTCGCCGGCATTAGAGGATGGCATGCCAAAGTAGAAAGGCTGGGATTGGGAAGTGGAGAGTTGGGAGTGAAGTGCGTCGGTGTGTTCGTGAACGAGTCGCCGGCCCACATGCTGCGCGTGCTGGACGACGTCGGCCTGGACTACGCGCAGTTGAGCGGCGACGAGTCGCCCGATGACCTCGCAGCGATGGGCGGCCGCGCCTACAAGGCCATCCGCGCGTGGAGCGACGCGTGCGCTGCATTCGCCCAGGTACCACTTACCACTCGCCACCTACCCGATCTCCTGCTCGACGCCAACCACGCCACGCTCTACGGCGGCAGCGGCCAGCGCGCCGACGAGTCGCTGGCCACTCGCTTGGCCCGGCGCTACCGGCTGTTGCTCGCCGGCGGCCTTACGCCCGACAACGTCGCCGATGCCATTCGCACGATCCGGCCGTGGGGCGTGGATGTCGCCAGCGGCGTCGAGGCATCGCCCGGCAAGAAAGACCACGCCAAAGTGCGCGCGTTCATCGCCGCAGCGAAAGCGGCACTGCGGGTCGAGTGATGTGTAGGAGCGCGGCGATCACTGCTTCGGGATGAGCGCGTTCAAGATCGGCTCGTTCCACTGCTTCCGCGCGCGGTCATACACGCCGAAGCCGGCGCCGAACTCCCAGTAGGCCCATGAGATGCCGCGCGCTTCGGCTGCGCGCGCCACGTAGCGCGTCCACCGTTCGCGCGACTCGATGTCGGCGTATTTGCCGTAGCTGCCGAACTCGCCCATCCACAGCGGGATGTTGTTGTCCTTGGCCCAGCGCGCCACCTGGTCGAGGTCCCAGTCCACGCTGGCTTTCTGGTTGCCGTTGCCCTTCCACGTCGTGCCGATCCAGGCATTGCTGCCGTCCACCCACTCTGCGCCTTGATGGGTGAATGCGAAGGGCAAGTAGTAGTGGAAAGTGGCGATCAGGTGTGGATCGTCCGGGCGCTTCATGCCGCGCAGGCTATCCGCCCCGCCCCAGTTCGCGCCGGTGAAGATCACGTTGCGCTGCGGGTTGGTCTTGCGGATCACCGCCAGCACATCCTCGAACAAGCGCTGCCATAGGCCGGGCGTGAGCATGCCGTGCGGCTCGTTCAGTGGCTCGAATATCACGTCGGCCGGCAGATTCCGGTAGCGCGTCGCGATTTGATCCCATAGCGCTATGAATCGCTCACGCTCGCCGCTGACATCTCGGAACAGCTCTTCGTAGTGATGCATGTTGATCACCACGTTGAGATCGTTCTTCAGTGCGTTCTCGATCACCCAGTCCACGCGCTGGAAGAAAGCCGGCGCGATGGTGTAGGGCGGCTCGCGCAGAGCATGCGCCGACCAGCGAATCGGCACGCGCACGGTGTCGAAGCCGGCTTCGCGAATGAGTGGAAAGAATTCTTCCTGCAAGACCATGCCCCACTCGCCCTCGCGCGGCGCTTCGAGCGCGTTGCCCAAGTTCACGCCGCGCCCGAGCTGGCGATTTTGCTCAAAAGGGTCGAGCGGTTCGAAGGAACGGCCCGGTATCTCGAAGGTGGTCGGTGTGTTCATGGAAGTCGGTTGAGCCGGCGACGTGGCTCGTGGGGGCGGCGCGGCGCACGCCACGATGACAATCGCCATGACGATAATACACGTTATCCTTTTCATCGTTGCTGTGTTATACGCCACCGTTTTACATGCGTCCGGCGTTCTTCAACTGAACGCCAGCACCCATTGCAACCATACCATGTAGAATGTACGCGTGCAGTTGGAATCACGGCGCGAATTGACCGAGCGCCAACTCAAGCCTTACTTTTCAGCGGAGCAAGCGTCGGTGCTGGCCCAGGTCATCACCGACGCCTACCAAGACCTGGTCAAGACCAGCGACTTCAACGAGCTGAAGGCAATCGTGCGCGAACTGGCCGAGGCACAGAAGCGCACCGAACAGCGGGTAGATACGCTGGCCATGCGTATGGAAGAGCTGGCCGAGGCGCAGAAGCGCACCGAGCAGCGGGTAGACACGCTGGCCATGCGCATGGAAGAGCTGGCCGAGGCACAGAAGCAAACGGCCGACGAAATCCGCATCCTGGCCCGCGGCCTGAACGACACCCGCACCGAACTAGGCGGGCTGTCGCGCAGCTTCGGCTACGCGCTGGAGAACGAGGCGTATCACATGTTGCCGGCGTTTCTGGCAGACAAATATGGCTTGAGCGTGAGCGAGCGCCTGATACGCACCGAGATCGGGGGTGAAGAGATCAACCTGTTCGGCCGGGCAAAGCGCGACGGCCAAGAGGTGCTGATCGTGGGGGAGGCCAAGCTGCAATTGGCGAATCCGCAGCGGGAGGAAGAGACGCTGGCGCAACTGGCAGACAAAGTGGCGGTTGTCAGAAAGGCCATGCCGCAAATAGAGGTTGTGCCGCTGCTGATCACCCACTACGCGCGGCCGGCGTTTTTGGCCCGTGCCAAAGCCCAGGGCATCATCGTCGCACAGAGCTATGAGTGGTAGCCAGTTGGTGTCCGATTTCGTCTTGGCCAACGGCCTGCGCCTGCATTACTACCGCCACAAGGCCGACCAACCTACCCTTCTACTCTTGCATGGCATCACCGACAACGGGCTGTGCTGGACACCGGTGATCGAAGCGCTCGGTGACGACTTCGACATCATCGCGCCCGACGCGCGAGGCCACGGCCTCTCCGACGCGCCGGCGCATGGTTACGCGGCGGCCGATCACGCTGCCGACGTCGCCGAGTTCATCCGCGCGCTTGGGCTGAATCGGCCCGTCGTGGTCGGGCATTCGATGGGCGGCATGGTGGCGACGCTGGTTGCTGCCTATCATCCCGACCTCGTTCGCGCTGCGATCTTCGAAGACCCGGCCTGGTTCGACGCTGCACAACAGCCGCCAGAGTTCCGCAGACAGCGTGCTGCCGAATGGCGCGCCGATCTGCTGGCCAATCACCAACTCTCGCAGGATGCGCTCATCGCCAAAGGTCGCGCCAACAACCCATCCTGGTCGGATGCAGAGCTGCAACCGTGGTCGGTTGCCAAGCAGCAAGTGCGCCCGCAGGTGCTGGAGTACATCGAGCATGAAGCGGCGGATTGGCGCGCGGCGGTGCGCGCGCTGCGTGTGCCGGCGCTGCTGATCACCGGCGATGTGTCGCGCGGCGTGATCATCTCGCCGGAGCAGGCAAAGGAGGCGCAAGCGCTCAACGCGCTGCTCTCCATTGCGCACGTCCCCGACGCCGGCCACAGCATCCGCCGCGACAACTTCGTCGGCTACATGGCCGCCGTGCGCAGCTTCCTCGCCGGCTTGGCCCGTTAATTCACTCACCACGAGGGCGCGAAGACACGAAGAACGCCTTGTCTACTCCTGCGTGTTCTTCGCGACCTTCGTGGTGACAACTCCCTACGCCGGCTCGAGCGCATTGATCTCATCGAGCGTGCGCTCATAGACCTCGAAGTGCTCCCCCTCACACTCCTCGGGGTCTACATACTTCATCCACATCGCTTGTTCTGGATGGTTCCCGCTGAGGACGCGGCGCGAGGCGCGCACTGTGCCGCTCGGATCGTGCCATTTCACCTCGCCCATTTGCAGCAGGATGTATTCGCCGGTGTAACGCCGAATGAAATCCTCGCGGTGGCCGCGGTAATACAGCCCCTGCTCGGCGGTAGTCTTGCGCCAACTGTGCACGATCTCCGGCGAATCGGTGATCTTGGCGAAGAACGGCTTGTCGCCCACCGGTGCGGTCACCTCGCTGGCGAAATCCATCTCGTCCAGGTTGACTGTGCCGAAGCCGCTCTCGGCCGCGATGCGCAGCGCGTTGCGATCGCGGTGGAACGGCTCGGTCTTCCAGTCACCATGCGCAGGGTCGTGGCCCATCAGATACGCGCCGACGGCGTCGGTCGCCACGACGTGATCGCCGGCGATGAGCGTGTTGGCGATGCGCATCTCCTCGCCCTTGCCCCACTCTTCGCCGGCCTGGCACACCAAGCCGTCAATGATGTTGAGCGCGGGGTTGTAGAGCCGGCCGAGGTCGGCCAGCACGTAGGGCATGCGCACGAGGTGGTGGTAGTAGGTGCGCGGCCGGCCCAGCGGTTCGGTTGGCATCAAACCGAAGAGGTTCTTCATGCACAGCGTCACGCCCATGAAGGCATGATTCTTGAGCTTCTGCACGCTCACCCAGGCGTCCATGTCGGCGAACTCGCGCGTCACCGGATAGCGATCGAACATCAAGCCACCGCCGGGCACGGACGTCCAGACCACATCCACGTTGCCGTCAATGTAGGTCACGTCGAACTCGCGCAACACGTGGCGCAGTTGCGTGGTGTCCTCGTCTTTGGCCTGCGGCACATATTTGCGGTAGAAGCTGACGTCCACGCAATACAGCTCGGCCGACGTTTGCTCGCGCAGCAGGCGCAACGTCGCCCGCGCTACGCAGTCGCTCACAAGCTGCACGCGATGATGATGGAAGGTGACGTGGTTGCGGGCCTCTTTGTCCTGGTTGAACTTGATGGCAATGCGCTTGGCGTTGCGCAGCCTATCCCAAGCGCGCGCCAACGGCTGCGTCGCGCGCTTGAGGGCTTGATAGACCGTCTCATCATCGGCGCGCCAGTCGCAATGCATCGCCCGAACTACAGGTTGTTGTATTGAAGTTGTCATGTCATCACTCGTCCAGGCGCGTTTCGTAGAGCGCGCTGATGCCGCCGTCAATCAAGATCGGCACGCCGTTCAGGAAGCCGTTCTCACCACTCAGGATGTGCACGATGGTGGCAGCGATCTCCTCAGGCCGGCCGCCGCGTTTGAGCGGATACACGCCCTCGCTGCGATAACGCGCTGCCGCCGGATCGGGGAACTTGTTGAAATATTCAATTGCCAGGTTGGTCAGGATCAGGCCGGGCTGGATGGCGACCGACCGGATGTTGTCCTTGCCCCACTCGAGCGCGATGGACTTGGTGAGCGCGACGAGCATGGCCTTGGCGACGTTGTAGGGGAACACGCCCGGCAGCGTACGCTCGGCGTTGATCGAAGACAGGTTGACGATGACACCGCCACCGGCCGCCTTGAGGTGCGGATAGGCTTCCTGGCTCAACGCCCAAGCATGATAGAAGTTGACCCGAAAGCAATTGTCCAGGTCCTCGAACGTCGAAGTCAGCACGCCATGCCACGTGTTCGCGCCGGCGTTGTTGACCAGACCGTCCAGCCCACCGAGGAAGGCGATGGCTTCGCGCGCGAACTGCCGTGCGGCGTCCAGGTCGCGCAGGTCAACGACTTTGAAAAACGCCCGCCGGCCGGCGGCTTCGATTGCGCGAATCGTCTCATCGGCGCCCTGCTCGGTCAACCCGCAGAACGCCACATCGGCGCCTTCTTTGGCCGCGCGCATGGCTACGGCCTGCCCAATGCCCATCGTCGCGCCGGTGACGATGATGCGTTTGTTCGTCAAAATGCCCATGATGTCGTCCTTCGTTTTAGGCTGCGCCGGCTCATCCAAGTTGCAGACGATCGAGCACAGCGCGAATGTAGCTTTCAACGTCACTCAACGACGTGTGAATCGCCTCATACACCCGCGAGTTATCCACGCGCCAGTAGAGATGAACGAGCAAACTGCAGAAGCGCGCCATCTGGCGCAATCGAAGCGACAAATCGTCGTCTATCAGGCCAAGATCGGCCAGAGCAGTGAAGCAATCGGCGTAGCTTTCAGGTGCCCGGCTGCCCTGACGCGCCACGATGTGATTGCACAAATCAATCGCTGCCTCCGTCGCAACGATGAACAGGTACTTAGCGCTTTCTGTATTGCGGAAGTCGGCCAGGAACTCCGCCTCCGGCGTCGCCCCTAGTTCGCGGAGCCGGCGGAGAGCATCGGTCATCGCGCCGACCAGTTCGCGTACACGGATGGGGTCAACTTCGATCGGCATGGCTCGGGGCGGTGCGCAGATATTCCAAATACTTCATCGCGACCGGCTCGAAGTCGAGATACTCATCCCACGTCCGGCTGAGGAAGTCGGCTAACACCGCCGGATCGCGCGCGAAGATCGGCTGACCCCGGCTGATGTTGTAACGAAAAGGCAACGGCGCGTCATTGATGAGGCGCACATCAACGGGGTAAGGGATGCACTGCTCCAGCGCATCCGCCAGCCTGAAGACGTATGCGTAGCGATCCCGGCCGGCCAGTTGTGATTCGTCCACATACACGGCCACGTCCACGTCGCGGAAAGGCCGGCCTTCGGCAGCCGAGCCGTAGAGGATTGCAAATTCAATCTCGGGCCAGCCGGAGAGGTGATCAGCCAGCGCACGCTTTAGGTCGGCAATGGCTTCTTCGGATGCAGCAAATGGCCGCGAGGACATACGGAGATTATAGAGTCGCTTGGCTATCGCTCACGGCTTGATGATCGCCTTGATGTCGTTGCCCTGAGCAGCCAGCATGCGCCGGAAGGCCTCGACACCGCGATCGAGCGGGAAGACCTCCGGCCAACTGCTCACGTCCACCTTGCCGGCAGCCACCAGGTCGAGCGCAGTTTGCATCTCTTCGAGCTTAGCGGCGTAGGTGCCAAACACGCGCTTCTCCGGCAGCGTCACGTCATAGGTGTCGAACGCAGTAATGGTGTTCTCGTGCAGGCCGATCCACACCGCAGCGCCGCCCGGCCGAGCGGCCTGCACCGCTTGCTTCTTGGTCACGCCTGCGCCAACTGCATCAATCACCACGTCCACGCCCTCGCCGCCGGTCAGGTCGCGCACCGCCTGAACCACGTCCACGTCGCGCGGGTTGAACACCTGCGCCGCGCCTACACGACGCGCAACGGCCAAACGCGCATCGCTCAAGTCCGCCGCATACGTTGTTGCACCCAGCAGCGCTTGAAAGGCCTGCTGCGCCAGCAGGCCGATCGGCCCTGCGCCGATGACGAGCACCGTGCCCGGCCTGAGGTCTTTGACCAGATTGACCATGTGCACGCCGTTGCCGAGCGGCTCGGCCAGCGCCGCATGCTCCGCCGGCATGCCGGCAGGCCATGGGATGAGCGCACGGGTTGGCACGTTGACGTATTCGGCAAAGGCGCCGGGGCGGTGCATGCCGAAGATCTGGCGCCGGGCGCACAAGTGTGGGTCGCCACGCTTGCAGCGGACGCATTCGCCACACGGCACGAGCGCATTGCAGACGACCTTGTCGCCGGCGCGCCAGCCGGCGTTCGATACGCTTGGATGCAGCGCGACGATCTCGCCGCAGAACTCGTGGCCCATGATGAGCGGCGGCGTGCGGCGCGGGTTGTGATGGCGAAAGGCTTCCAGTTCGCTGCCGCACACGCCAACTGCGGCGACTTTGACCAACACTTCGCCCTCGGCCGGAACCGGCATCGGCTGCTCAGCGATCTCCAGCTCGTCCCAGGCGGGGTAGAGAAGGCATTTCATGTTGAATCTGCTCAGAAGAGATTAGAGATTGTCGATTCCAATCTTCCATTCACCACCGCAACGCCACAGCGTGATAGTGCTCCTTGTCGTTGAGCAAACCATCGTACATTGCCTTGGCCTGATGGGCGTGCGCGAAGTGCGAGACGATCTCATCCAGCTTGAGCCGCCCGCTCTCCAACAGCGCGATGAGCAGGCGCATTGCGCGCGGTACGGTGTAGGGGAACTTTTCGCGCGGCTCCCAACCGATTGCGCTGCCGTGCGCGCCGATCAGTGTGATCGAGCGGCCGTGCAGGTCCCAGTAGAAGTCCACTTCACCGGCGATGCCGCGCGGGCTGCCCACCATCACTACGCGCCCACCATCGGTGACGATGTTCATCGCCGTCTTCACCGCGTTCGGGAAGCCGGTCGCATCCACCACGATGTCGGGTAACTGGCCGGAGTTGGCCGCGCGCAGCTTGTCCTTGAGCTGTGGATCATCCGGCGCGAAGGTGACGACGCCGTGTACCTTCTCCGCCAGCGTGCGCCGATTGCTCACACCGTCTATGCCGATGAGCGGGTGCGCGCCGGCGGCGGCGTAGAGCCGCATCGCGATCTGGCCGATCGTCCCCAGGCCCATGACGGCAACACACTGGCCGATGATCTGTTCGCTCTGCACGAGCGCGGCCAATGGGAAGCGCGCCAACACCGTGAAGGCGGCGACCTGCGCCGGCACGTGCTCGGCAATGGGAAAGACCAATGCGTCTGGCTGCTCCACATCTACGACGGCGTGCGTCTCATGCCGGCTGGGCCAGACCACGCGATCGCCGACTTTGAAGCGCGTCACGCCTTCGCCGACGGCGACGATCCGCCCTACTCCGCTATAACCCGGCGTGAACGGCCACTTCGGCCATGACCGTGTTGGGTCGTGTAGCCACTGATGCACGCCGGTGTAAACGGCCAGTTCGGTGCCGGCGCTGATTGCGCTGGCTTCGCATTCGATCAGCACTTGGCCGTGCGCCGGCGGCGGCACGTCGTATGTCTCGATAGTAATCGTATAGGGCGCGGGCATCACCACCCGCGTTCCCTGGGTTGAGATAGGCGTCATGGACAGCGGATCAGTTTGGTAATTGGTAACTGGTAACTGGCAATTGATATTCGTCAGCAATCACTAGTCAACAGTTACCAATTACCAGTTACCACTTACCATTTACGAGTTACTAGTCACCGGTTACAAAGCAACCAGATCGGCCAGCTCCGTCTTGAGGTAACGCACCGTGCGCTCGAATTGGTCGCGCTCGTAGCGTTCACATTCGTCCGCGGATGCGCCGCGTTCCCACGGCGTCTGCCACGGCGCATCGGCCGGCTGTATGTGCCGGGCGAGGAAGCGGAACAGCGGCAGCATGGCGCGGATGTCGCGCGGCGGATAGCCCCGCCACCACTGATCCTCGTACAGCCGGATATGGCGCGCATTCAACGCCGCCAGCTCGATATGCCACGTCGCGCCCGGGGCGATCTCGCGCAGCAGCGCCAACATGGCGCGCCAGTCAATGCAACCCTCGCCGATGCCCGCCCGCACCAGGTTATAGCCACTGGGCGTCGGATGGATGGTGTAGTCCTTGATGTGGACGTTGAAGATGCGCGCGCCCAGACGGCGCGCAAACTCATACGGCTCCTCGGCCACCGCCAGCGGATTCACCACATCGAGCGTGACGCCAACGCGCGGCCCACCGGCCTGGCACAGCACCACCAGATCGTCGGAGTTGACGTCCTGATGATTCTCGATGGCCAGCACCATATCCAGCTCGTCGAGCAGCGGGTATACGGCCAGCAGCTTGGCGATCATCTCGCGCATGTGGGCGTTCCAATCCGGCGCATAGATGGCGCGCGCGCCCTCGAGAAAGTCGCTGACCATGCAACGCACCACGCGCGCACCGGCGCGCTTGGCCAGCGGCAGCCAGGCGCGCGCTTGTTCCACATCCAGCACCGGTAGGTCGAGCACATAGGTCATGCCCTTCGATCGCAGAAGCTCGCCGAAGCGATCCATGCCGGCTTCGCTGTGGTCGGGAAGGATGTCGAGCGGAAACTCGACGCTGGTCATGCCGTGCTGCGCTGCTAATTCGACGAGGTCGAGGCCGTTCATGGGGTTTGGACAAGCGCACCGGCCCCCACGTTTCAGGAATCCACAAGTAAACGGGAAGGTATAGCAGGAGAGTCCAAAGGCAACCTTGGCGTTCACAGCGAGAGCCAATATTAGCCCGGTGCGAGCGAAAGTCAAAACGAAGCGTTTTGCCTACAATTCGAACCGATGAAACTCGCCCCTTCGATCTACACAGCGGACTTCGCGCGGCTGGGCGAACAGGTTAAGGCCGCAGAGGAAGCCGGCGCCGACTGGATTCACCTCGACGTGATGGATGGCATGCTCGTGCCCAACATCACATTTGGGCCGGCCGTCTGTGAGGCCGTGCGGCGGAGCACATCGCTGCCCTGCGAGGCGCACCTGATGGTGCAGGCACCGGAGCGCTTCTTTCAGGATTACAAGGACGCCGGCATGCAACGCATCATCGTGCACGTCGAGGCCTGCCCACACTTGTATTCGACGATCCAGGCGCTGCGCAAGCTCGATCTGCAAGTCGGCATCACGCTCAACCCGCTCACGCCGCTTAGCGCGATCGAAGAGGCGCTGCCGCTGGTAGACCTGGTGCTGATCATGTCGGTCGAGCCGGGCTTCGGTGGCCAGGCCTATATCCCAGGCTCGACTCAGCGCATCCGGCGCATGCGCGAGATGCTGAACGCGGTCAACCCGAACGCCGAGCTGGAAGTAGATGGGGGCGTGAACGTGCACACCATCCGCGAAGTGCGCGACGCTGGCGCGAGCATCGCCGTCGTCGGCTCTGCGGTGTATTCGCCCAAGCACAGTGTGGCCGAAGGCATGGCAGCGTTGCGCAGGGCGCTGGGCTGTGAGCAGTGAGCTGTGAGCTATGAGCTGCGAGCTGTGAGTTTTGAGTTCTGAGTTCTGACTTCTGAGTTCTGACTTCTGACTTCTGAAGTCTGGCTTTCTCAATTCTCAATTCTCAATTCTCAATTCTCAATTTTCAATTCCCACAGCCACGCGCGCTGCGCCCAGCAAGCCGGCCTTGCTGTTCATGATCACGCGCACCGGAATGCGCTCCATCAACCCGGACAGGCGCCCCTTGTAGCGAAAGGTGTTCATGAACGATTCGCGCTGCAGGAGCGGCAGGATGCGCGGTGGGATGCCGCCGCCCAGGTAGATGCCGCCGGTCGCGATCACCGTCAGCGCCAGGTTGCCGGCCTTGGCCGCCAGCACCGAGGTGAAGATGTCCATCACGCGCGCACATAGCGGGTCGGGTGTCTCGGTCAGCGCGTTGGTCACGATCACCGGCGTGGGGTCTTTGGATGCAGCCAGCTGCTCGGCCACCCAGGGCGATTCTTGGATGTAGGCGCAATCGCGCAGGAATTGATACACGTTTGGGATGCCGATGCCGGAGCACACGCGTTCATAGCTGGCCCGGCCGAATTTGCGCTGCAGGTAGCGTAGCAGCTCACTCTCAAGTTCATTGCTGGGAGCGAAGTCATTGTGGCCGCCTTCCGAGGGGAAGGCACGATAACCGCCATTCACCCACAACAAGAACGCTTCGCCCAGCCCCGTGCCCGGCGCAATCACGCCGATAGCGCCTTGGGGCGCCGGCTGCACGTCGTTCAACGGCACCAGATCGTCTGCCTCCAACACAGGCACGGCGTTGGCGATGGCTTCGAGGTCGTTGATCAGCTTCACGCTTCGCATTCCCAACGCTTCGCTCAACTTCGCTTCCTCCATCACCCAGGGCAGGTTAGTGATGCGCGCCACGCCGTTCAGCACCGGGCCGGCTACGCCGAAGGCAGCCTGCTCCACGCGCAAATCAGTTTTGTGCAGAAACTCCCTGATGATGGATTCGAGGTCAGGATAGTTGGCGCTGACGAACGTTGCTTCGGCAACCGGATCATGCAGCCCCTGCGCGCGTGAGAAGATCGCCAGGATAGTCTTGGTGCCGCCGACGTCACCGGCTAGGATGTTCATGGCTTGCTCCATGTGCTTCTTCACGACGATGATTGGACATAGCTTATCGCCCACCACCAGAATGCGCAATTCGATCGGGTGCATTCGCCAGCGGGAGCTGTCGGGCGCGCTCCGAATGGCCCGCACGGGCTACCGCAGCGCGCCGTTGGCAGCGCACCCGGGCACGGAACGGCGTCTGGGCACGGAACGGAGCCCGTGCCCTACCGTGCGATGGTTTGCCCCTATCCGCGAATGCACCCATCCGATTGTCCGCAAACGTATAATCGCGATACGATGCAGGAGTCTTCGACGCAGATCCCCACTGTAGCCCGGCTCGACGAAGCTTCAGCAACAGGCACAACGCTCGTCAGTTGGTCATCGCTGGGATTGCAACGCTCGAAGATCATCCTGTCGGTCATCGCGCTATTGCTGCTGCTGATTGCCCTAGTTGCAGTTATACAGTCGGTCTCATTCGAGGCGCTCTGGGCATCTATCCGCACTGCGCATATCGAGTGGATCATCATGACCATCCTGCTCGTTTGTACCGGCCAACTGCTACGCATCGTGCGCTTCAAGCGCTTGCTGGAATGGGATCGAGCGGTGGGCGCGCGCGCCGCCGGCCAGGCCACCTTGATCGGGCAAGTGATCAACTGGCTATCGCCGATTCGCGTGGGCGATATCTGGCGCATCTGGCGCGCAGCACAGAACCGGCCGGGCTCACTGCTGTGGACAACGAGCGCCGTGGTCGTCGAGAAAAGCGCCGACTCGCTCGTCCTCGCGGCTTTCGCCGGCGCTTTGTTGCTGGCGCCGTTGCCCGAAGGATTCTCCCCGCCGGTCGTCCGGCTGCTGGTCACGGCGCTGGCCGGCGCGCTGCTGGTCAGCGGACTGAGCGCGCTGAGCTCAGCCGGATTCCGCCGGCGTCTACTCAAATTCATGCCGAAGGTCGAAGTTTGGCTCGACATCGCCAACGCGACATCGCCTTCCGATTTAGTGTGGAAGGGTCGCGCCGAGCGCTGGCTGGAGATGTTGAGCTACAGCGCGCTGATCTGGACGGTGGCCATCCTGACGAACATCGCGCTTGCACAGGCATTCGACATTCACATCGGCCTGGCTAGCCACGTGTTGCTGCTGCTTGCTCTGCAGACAACCTCGGTGTTCTCGCCCGTGCCGGGCAATGTCGGCATCTTCTCCCTCGTGTCGCTGGGTGTGTTGACGACGATGGGCGTGAGCAACGCGGATGCGCTGGCCTACGGCAGCGTGTTGTACGTGGTGGTCTACGGGACGCTGCTGACGGCAGCAACCGCAACCCTTCTGCCACCGCTGCGCCCGCAGCCCGCATCTTCGCCGGTCCAGCATGCGCCCCACTCTTGATGCGCATCCATTGCCTTCGCTGCATGCCGCCATACCAGCTATTCATCTGCTCGGCGTGCGCGTGCACATCTTAACTGTAGAGGAATTGATCACACAGATCACAGCATGCGCGATATCAGACTGCCGGATGATCGTCGCCTACGTCAACGCTCACGGGGTGAATCTGGCCTACGAGCAGCCCGCACTGCGCAGCTTCTTCAACACAATGGCGACGGTGGTGTTCTGCGACGGATTCGGTGTGCGCTGGGGCGCGCGGCTGGCCGGCCTGCCTGCGCCGTATCGCTATACACCGCCGGATTGGATCGGCCAGCTCTGCGCGGCATGCGCCCGTCACGGATTGTCACTGTATCTGCTGGGCAGCCAATCGGGCATTGCAGAACAGGCCGCCGCCGCGCTGCAGCGACAACATGCCGGTCTCGCCATTGCCGGCACACACCATGGGCACTTCGACAAACGCCCGGACAGCTACGAGAACTGCAACGTCCTGGCGGAGATCGAAGCGGCTCGTCCCGACATCCTGCTCGTGGGCTTTGGCATGCCGGCGCAAGAGGACTGGCTGCGCGACAACTGGGATCGCATGCCGCATGTGAAGGTCGCGATCACCGTCGGCGCGCTCTTCGACTACGTGAGCGGCAACGCACGGCGCGCCCCGCGCTGGATGACCGATCATGGTCTGGAGTGGTTGGGTCGCTTGTTGGCCGAGCCGGGCCGGCTGTGGCGTCGCTACTTGATCGGCAATCCACTCTTTCTGGCCCGCGTGCTGCGCCAACGGCTGGCGCGATCGCCGCGTCATGAGTAATCGAACATGCGAATCGTCGTGCCGCGCGAACTGCTTCTGGCGCTTGCGCTCGCCCTCATCCATGGCCTGGCCTGGGTGTTCGTTGCGCCGCCATGGGAACATTACGACGAGCCATCGCACGCCGAATATGCCTGGCTGATCGCGCACAAGGGCAAAATCCCCACGCCCGACGACGTGGATCGCGAGATGCGCATTGCCTTCGTCCGCTCGATGATCCGTAGCGGCTTCTACATCGGCCGGTTCCCGCCGCCGGACGTGGACGATCCAAACGCGCCCGCGCCGCACATCGGCTACTCGCAGCTCCAAGATTCGCCCTTGTACTACTTCCTGCCTGCCGCAGCGATAGCGCTCATGCGCGAGCGCAGCATTGAGCAGCAACTCTACGCCGCACGCCTTACCTCGCTGCTGCTCTTTTTGTTCACAGTTGTCTGCGCATGGGGCGTCGCCGCTGCGCTGGTGCCGCCAGGGCATCCGCTGCGCTGGATGTTGCCATGCGGCATCGCGCTGTTGCCGGCCTTCGCCGACCTGATGACGGCAGTGAACAGCGACGCCGGCGCGATCGCTGCGTTCTCCTTGTTCATCTGGGGCACCGTCTATATGCTTAACCCGCGCAATCAGCCACGCCCTGCCTGGCGAACGCTGCTGAGCGCGCTATGGGTCATCGCATCCGCGTTGCTGTGCGTGCAGGTGAAAGGCACTGCCGCGCCGGCGCTCGCACTTGTTCCGGTCGTCCTGCTCTTCGGCGCGCTGCGCGGGCGATGGCGGCCGTTGGCCTGGGGCACGTTCGCGCTGGGCAGTGCTGCGGCGCTGGTTGCGCTCTTCGACGTCGGCGATGCGGCGCTGTGGTATCGCAGCACGGCCACGCTGCAGCGCGAGCACACCCGCTGCGATGCCAACATTTGCGGCCCGATCCCGCATGGCGAGCACGCAATTCGAATCGTCGCTGCGCCGGGATCGCCTCCGCCGTATGTCTTTCAATCCATCCCGCCGGCGTCCGTTGCAAAGATGCGCGGCCAGACGGTCACTTTCGGCGCGTGGATGTGGGCCAAGCGCGAAGATCGCTTCAGCGAGGGTGAAGCATTGGCGGTCGAGGCAACATCGCCGGCGGTCAACTACAACTACCGGGAGCAGTTGAACACAAGCGTGACGCTGGATGAGACACCGCGCTTCGTCGCGATCACGGGGACGATTTCGCCACACGCCGGCTACGCGCGGCTGATCCTACCTTCGGTCGTTCACGCGCCCGAGGTAACGACAGCGGTGATGCTGGACGGCGTTGTGCTAGCCGTCGGCGAGTTTCCCACTGATGGCGCGCCACGCTTCGAGAACGCTTCGGCTAGTCGTGGCGAGTGGGGCGGGCGCACGTTTGAGAACCTGGTGCGCAACGCCTCCGGCGAGGACACATGGCCGGCGCTGCGGCCTCAGGTCGAACGCTTTTTGCTCCGGTTTACGCCGGAGTGGGTGAGCTGGATTCTAGGCATAGCGTCCCTGCTCGACCCGACCGGCGCAGGCTGGTATCACCGGATGACGGTCGAGCACATGTTCCAGACCTTCTGGGCGCGCTTCTCGTGGGGTAATGTGCCACTGGCCGATGGATGGAATCTCGCCCTCGCCGTCGCGACGGCGGTGAGCCTGGCCTGCACGCTCATCATGTTGCTGCGGCATAGGCGTCAGGTGGACTGGGCCGTAGTCGTGACGATGGCGCTGGCGATTGCCGTCGTCTGGCTGCCGGCGCTGATGCGCGGCGTAATGGTGGGACTGGAGGGCCGGCTGTGGATCGCCGGCGCGCGCTATGCCTACCCGGCCATTGTCCCAACCATGCTGGCGCTGACGATCGGTTGGGCAACGCTGGCCGCCGGGATCGGCCGGAAGCAACGCGCGATCATCGTTGCCGGATGGACGATGGGCTTCGTTGTGCTTGCCGTTGTTTCGCTCATCACGGTTTACCAGTTCTACGCAGCGCGCGGAACAGGGTGACCAGACGTCGCATCTACTTCGTGTTGTCGAGCGACCAGGCCGGCGGCGACGGCCACGCCCCATAGCAGCCATACCAGCGGTGCGGAGCGCACCATGCCCCAAGTGACAGCGTCGGTAAGGCCGTGGCCGAGGAGTGCGACCTGGCTGGCGAGCAAGCCGGCGCCCAGCGCGCGCAAGACCGGATCCGCGCTGCGATAGGCGTGCCAGCATGCAACGAGGACCGTGCCCAAGATGCCGAGCCAGGCGATGAGGCCCGGCACGCCCAGGTCAACTGCAATCTGCAACAGGAGGTTGTGCGCATGTGGCACGCCCGGCGGCGTGATGATCAGCGGATAGAGTAGCTCGGTCACCTGTTCGAACGACCCCATGCCGATGCCGGTGAACATGAAGTCCTGCACCATGAACCAGCCGCGCGACCAGATCTCCAAGCGATAGGGCAATCCGTTCGTCACGGTGTCGCCGACAGCGTCGGTCAAGGCGACCAGGGTATCGGGGCGCAGCGCGATGAAGAGCGCGCCCACGCCGACCAATGCAAACAACGGCAACGCCAAACGCGGCCAGCGCAGCACAAACAGCGCCATACAGGCGAGGAACAGGCCGACGAACGCGCCGCGCGACTGGGTGAGGATGAGCATCGCCATGCCGGCGATCAGCGCGGCGCCCGCCAGCAGCCGCAACACGACGAACCAGCGACCGGCGCCTAAAGGGAAAAGCCACCACGCCAGGACGACCGGGATGAAAAGGATCAACGCGCCGGCGAGGACGTTAGGATTGACGCTGTCTGCCACCATCAGGGTGAAGGAAGCGTAGAGGCTGGCCGGGATGAAGGGGAATTTGCTGCCTTGCCAGGAGACGATAAAGGGGCCGGCCAGCGCGAGCGCAAGCAACAGGACGCACAAGGCAACTGTAATCACGCGCCAGCGCTTGCAAGCGTGACCCGCCGGTGCAAAAGCGAGCCAGCGAATCAGTGCAAAATACAGCCCCAGGCTGGTCACGACCCGCATCACCTGGGGATGGGTGATCTCCGGGAAGGCCGTGACGAGCCATGTGACGGCCAACATGAAGACCAGCAGGACTGCGAACGGCCTGCCCACTGCCCAAGCCGGCATGCTTTCCTGGTCGCGGTTCACCAGCCGCAGCGCGCCGCGATTCACCCAGAAGATGATGACCACAAATGCAGCCAGGGACAAGAAGCGGGCAGAGGCGATGCTGAGCGTGGTAACTAGGGCAACGACATACAACTCAAGCACGGCGACTGCAGCAAGGACGAAGCGAAGTCGTTGCACAATAACCAAACCATATGCTGTGAGTCAGCTTGCGCAACACAGAGGGGACACGAGCGATGCTCATTGACCCCTCATCTTGAACACCACAGCGAAAGTTTTTAGAAGGATCTTCAAATCGAACCAGATGGACTGGTGCTTCAAATAATATAAATCATACTGCAGCTTGATGAGCGCATCCTCGACCGTCGCGCCATAGCCGTAGTTGACTTGTGCCCAGCCTGTAAGCCCCGGCTTACCCGCCAGCCGAGTCCGATAAAACGGAATTTGCTTGTGAAGCTGCGCGATGAACTGTGGCCGCTCGGGGCGCGGCCCGACCATGCTCATCTCGCCCTTCAACACGTTGATTACTTGGGGAAGCTCATCTAGGCGCGTCTTGCGCAGAATTCGGCCGACGCGCGTAACGCGCGGATCGTCCTTCGCTGCCCACTTCGCCTGACCATCACATTCGGCATTCTGCACCATGGAGCGGTACTTTGTGACCGTGAACGTCTTGCCATGCATGCCCATGCGTTCCTGCCGATAGAAAATCGGACCGGGTGAATCGAGTTTGATCGCAAGCGCAATCAGCGGCGCGGTGGCTAAAAAGAGGACGAAAAGGATCGCACCGCATCCCAAATCGAGCAAACGCTTCGACAGCCGGCTCAGCGTGCCGCACGGATGGCTTTCGAAGGGCAGAGCGACATACCACTGGCTGCCGATATGCTGCACGGCGACCTTGCCCGTAAGCTGCTCGTAGAGCAGCGGCATCGGCGTAATCGTCACGCCGCGCTCGTGGCAGTCCATGATTGCCTGAAAGAGGCTGCCGCTTACTTGGGCGCTGATGGCAACGATGATCTCATCTATGTGCCGGCTTTCGATGTAATCCAGCATGCGCTGATGACCACCTAATACCGGGATATCGTAGATGCGCAAGCTGTGTTTCCTAGGATCATCATCCACGAAGCCGACGATCTCAAAGTGCGGATGTGCGCGCAATGTCTCTGTGATGGTGCGGCCGGCAGCGCCTGCGCCTAGGACCAGCACACGGCGCCGTGCATGTGCGCTGCCTAGAACAGTAGCGTATCCGGTACGCCACAAGGCCAACAGACCAGCGATAGCCAAAACAGAGGCCGCTGGCGCCAGCCGCAGTGGGGTCGTGCCGGGGGAGGGATCGAAGTTCGCTACAGCCAGCGGAGAGACATTGATAAAGAAGTAGATCAAATAGAACAAACCAATGACAACTGCACTCAGGCCGATGCGCTGCAAGCACCATCGAACGTTCACAGCGCGTTTGAGATCATACATGTCTAGCACGGCAAGGCACAACGCCCAACCAGTACCAATGGCCACAACCCAGGGGAGCTGTTCTCTCAAGAGCGAGCTGTCGAAGGGCCGTTGAGCGAAGCGCGACCAGAATGCGACAGCCACGACAACGCCGAAGCCGATCAAAGTGAGGTCGCCCAAGCGCAGTAAAAGCTTACGCTCGGAGAATTCTAAGCGCAGGCGAGAAGCGAGGATGCTGGTTGTAGTCATGGTGCGAGAATGCAGGCCCGTATTATCCCCTACTGAAGGGAAGGGGTTACCCACCCGCAGCTCAACAATTCAGATTGGAGTATAAAGCAACTTTGCAAGCCGCACTTTGTCTATTCACGAAAGACAAGACTAGAGTGGACAAATAGCCTTATAGCCTTAGCCAAGAGAGGACGGTGCGGCGTCCAAAATCGGCGTAACAAATCTAAACATTTTATGGACAAGGCGTTAACGACAGAGTGCGCTGGTTACTGGCTGAGTTCGACTTGAAGAGGCGCGGACAATCGAGCGTAAAGCGAGATTCGAGCCCGGCGCGAGATAGTGGACACACGCACAGCCGAATGAATCGCTTGTGCGGCATCCTGATCTATCGGGCGAAGAAGCAGCGAATGATCTGGCTCTTCTTCATGTTGCTCTGGCAACAGTTACCGCACAAGCCGCAAAGTTTTCAGGATAGCCTTTTACCCTTCAAGGCTGCTGAAAGAACACTCCACAAAAAACCACATCCCCAAGAAATGTGCATGGCTGCGATAGCAATCGGCAAGCCCAGAACGAGATAAATCTTTCCGCGGTGCATTGCCGAATGCAGTCCTGCTATTCCAAGTATGCCAAAATAGCTCACGAGTTCAAAACCCAATAGCCTGCTGTAAACCGGCCAAGCCAATGACAAGAGAGAGCCGCCTAACAAGCTAAGTATAAACAACGGTGGAAGCGCCTGTCGCCATCGTAGAGTGCGTGGGTATCGGCACAACATCCGATACTTCCAAAATCCATAGCGCCAATACTGTCGAGCTAATGCGCGAAGGGTGGGACGAGCGAAGTAAATCGAGCGGATCGCCGGGTCGAGCCAAATCCGGCCACCACTTTCACGAATTCGAGCATTGAACTCGTAATCTTCGTTAGAAAGCAAAGTTTCATCGTAACCACCGATCTTCTCCATCAAAGAACGTCTCCATGCTCCAAAAGGAACTGTATCCACGACAGCAGCAGAACTGGCATAGCGATACAGAGCATCACCCACTCCTAAGGGATGTGCTGCTGCAACGGCGATTGATCGCGCAATCCATGTCTCGGCGCCTGGGCGAATATCTAGCACTCCACCCACATTGTCTCCCTTGCCGGCTTCAAGCGCTGCCACCGATCGCTCAACATAGTCGGGATATGGACATGAGTGGCTACTAAGACACAGGATGATTTCACCCTTTGAAGCAGAAACCGCTCTATTGATGCCAGCCGGAGTGATGCGAGCATCGTTATCAACTATCTGCAGTTTCAAATCCGGATGTGCTCGCTGAAAGTCGGCTATAACTTCGCGGGTGCGATCAGTCGAATGCCCATCGGCGATAGTGACGTCTATAAGGTGAAGAGGATAGGTCTGCGCAGAGATAGCTTCAAGCAAACCACGAATATGCTTCTCTTCATTAAAGCAGGGTATGACTATAGAAACAGTGGGCAACATCTTTCAACCTTCCATGGACAACTTGAACACTCACGACACATTGCCACGAGAGCCACATGAAGAATGCGAGTCTGCGCATCGCATAGCAATTTGTGGTGTCACTCCATGCCTAAACACGGGAGCTGGTCAAACACAACTGAGATCTAACTCTCTTCTTATGCGCCATGTGCGTGATCAATGGATTCCTGATGTTCTCACGCTCACACGTCATAGCACCTACTCCGAAGCAGCTATCTCTTGCCGTTGCGTGTGTCCCGATCCGTCGCGGCAGGGGCGCTGCGCCACCGGCCAGCTGATGTGCCGTCGCCCTCGGCCATTGACCCACTAGCAGCGCCGCCCGGCGAACCAGCCACTCAGCCAGCACCCGGTGCTGCCCTGCCGCTAGCGGATCACCCACCACCTAGATCAGATTCCTAATTCGGTGTAGGGCGCGGGCGCGCTATTACTCGGGCGTTTGACCGTCATTCCCGCGAAATCCCCGCCTCCGCGGGGATGACAAGGGAATCCAGCCATGTGCAGTCTCTAGATGCCTGCGCAAGCGGGCATGACAGTACAGAGTATTCGAAGCTCTGAGGCAATTTGCGCAATCGCACTTGAATTCGGAATCCGCTTTAGGCGGGGCAAGCCGGTGGTCGCTGCCTTGGCACGGATCGGCTGACTCGGGCGCGTCAGGCTGGCGCTAAAGTCACATCGCACGGTGGGATGCTCGGTCAGCAGCCCGCTCATGCAGCGCTCCATCGCCCGATCACGGCGTACGTCCTCCGGTTTCAGGTCGAGCGCCCGCATGATGCGACCGATTCGGGCAGTAGGTCTTCCCCACGTGAGCTATCTATGTCCTCACACCATGATTTTTACCCGCTTAAAACCATTTGGACAAGTTGGACAAAGTAGTATTAATAGAAATCGGTTGACCAACCACACGATACATGACGATCGGTTCACGAGGCATCAGTGGTACTTGCACAAGAATTTCCTTCACCGAGAAATTATCAAACCATACTGTGCCCTCACTAAAAGAGCGAAGTAATGGCTGAATATAAGTGTCTTGCTCTCGACGGTTCCAGCCAACTATGATCACCTGTGTCCATTTGTTATCTGTCGGTGGAAGTGGATGGTCAACACCTGTGATTACAGCATCATCATCGGACAGGTAAAAAGTCGCACCCAATTTGGAGGACGAGACATTCTGCGTGCGATAGACAAACGAAATCAGATACGGTGTCCGCTGTTTCACTGGGATTACAGGGTGCCAAAAACCGGCTCGCGCCGGCTCAAGGTCTGCCCGTTGTTCAACGATGATTCCATCTACACGAGCTGCTCCGTCGTCGATGCCAAGCACAAACAGAGCTCGATTCCAAGGGTTACCTGTGGTCATATACGAGGGAGACCATCCCGCTGGCATTGAATCTCCAGCATTTACTGCTGTGAATTCTCCATTTGCAGCAAGTTCGGGGCCGAGATCTAGACTACTCGTTGGAATATTCATCATGGCGCTTATATCATCAACAGATACCTTAGCTGAAATCGAGGATTTAATATCCCTACAACAGGATGCAGATCTGTATCGAAGCACTTCCAGTAAGTGTTGGCCTGCTTGCCTTTGCCCAAATTCATCGTCTGCCAATAACTGACTCAGTAACTGAAGCTCGCCTATCGACAGATTGTGGCTAAGAGCTTGTTCTATTAGCCGGCTGAATGATGTCCATTCAACCGGCGTATGGCCTGCAGCAATGTTTAGCCATAGCCGAGAAGCCGCCCACGCATCAAGAGGTAGAGCCTCTTGACGCTCAACAAACAACTTATACGCGTAGCTGGCCTCACCGATCCGCACAAGGCTCTCTATCAATGTTTTGACACCTAAGGGCTGAAACGTAGTAGAAGTTTCTAAGGGCAGCAAGACCTCGACTGCTGCACGGTAATCTCCTGCATCAGCAAGCCCCTCCCCCACCTGCCAACGAAGGTGAGGGTCCTGTTGATTCGCAGCAAGGGATGCCTTTAATAGTTCTGGCGTTTTCTCCCCGCGAATCCGCGCTAACTGTGCCACATTCAGCAGCAAGCGGGAACGCATGAAGGGGCTGACAATCACGAAGACCAGCGTAATTGCAGTGCCAACCGCAAGTAGTTTGCGAGACGAATCACCCTTCCATAGGTGAGACATCACACGACCCATGTCCTTCAAAGATTTAGCCGCTGAGATGTATTCTTAGTTATCTCTTAGCTATGGCACTATAAGCTTCTATCAGCTTCCTCGCTTCAGAATCCCAGTTGTAGATTGAACGAATTGCCCTAGCACCATTTCTCCCCATTTCTTCGGCCTCGGCAGGATGCTCGAAAAGCCACTTTATCGCGTTACTGATTTGCTCAGGTGAAGCCGGATCAACTGTGATACCAGCCTTAGTCGAATCAATTATTTCCTGCCAGTATGGGAAATTGCTAGCGACTACAGGTAGACCCGCAGCCATATACTCGAACAGTTTGTTCGGCTCAGCTCGTATGTGATTCCCAGTCGGAGCAAAGATAACTAATCCAAGTCGAGAACTACACAAAAGTTGACTGATTTCTTTTCGGTCCTTCCATCCTAAAAAATCAACCTTGGACCAACCCTGCAACGCGCTCACTTCTTCTTGCAATTCAGGAGGCTCGAACTTTCCAGCTAGTACAAGCCGTGCCTGATATGAATCAGGTATCAATCCAATCGCACTCACGATCTCGCGTATACATCTAACATCCGTGATTGAACCTACATAAACAGCTCTCATTGGCCTTGCTGAATACGGCGTTTGACTTTCTGTCGAAAACTCCTCGATCCGTGGAAAGTTGCGCACGACGGTCGTTTTGGATTGCGGGAATGCTGATGCAATAGTAGGAGTGGCGGCAATAACTCCATCACAAACCTGTGCTGCTAAATTTTCAACGGCTCTTGTTACACGGGCGACGGGTTTGCGCAACAGTACAGGGATCCAGTGCTTAGTTAGAATTTCCGTAGAGAAGTCCTCGTGCACGTCGTAAATGACTCTCTTTCCTTTCAGACGCAGAAGCAGACCGACGAGAAGCAAATCTGGCCCATGCAAGTGGTATATATCCGCATTTTCACGCAATGCCAATCTCAACACATGCCCCAAGGTTAGAGTGAAACGCTCTAGCCTAGAGCGAGCCCGCCTCGCTGGTTGGATATGAACGCCATCCACTTTCTTGCTGCTGCTTGACTGAGAGATAAATACCACTTCATACCCTGACTTTGCCAGCGTTCGACATTCTTTCTGAAATATTCGAATATCGTCAGCACTATGGGCAGATGACATGTGAACAATCTTTGGCATGGTATCACTCCGGCATGGCGGAAGATCGCTATTGTTTGATTGGTTTACTCAGCTCGATCATAACCTGCCAGGCGTGCATTCGTATAAACGGAACCTTAAATAACTCCGCGTCGCGTCGCTCAAGCCAATTCAACAATATTCCGCCCCAGCGAGTGTTAACAAAGGGTACTGCAGCGAGAGCGGTGAGATAGTAATAGTTGAGCATCACGTGTCCAAAGTAGAAATTCAGCATAGCAAGGTCTGTCCTCCTCAGAGGATATTCATCACTCGTTCGAATATTCGGAGTCCACAACCTGTAAGCATTAATGAGCACATTGTGACCAAGAGGTTCAACAAACACGGCTTCGCCATGCGGCTTGAGCACTCGAATAATCGATGCCAAAGCTTTGCCTAAGTCAAGATGATGCAATATACCTGTTCCACAGACTATATCGAATGAATCGTCTTCAAGTTCAAGTGCCTCGGCATTCATCTTTAAAAATTGGACGCTGTGTAGCTCCTGTTGCCTTGCAGCCGATGACGCAAGATCTATGGCAACCTGAGAAATATCTATTCCGATTACTTCCTTTGCTCCCCAACGAGCCAAATTGAATGCATAAGAACCTGTGCCGCAACCATATTCAAGGATTCGCGCACCAATACACTTGGCTTGCAAAGCGCCTTCGTAATGGTTTCGAATGGATTTCGCTATTCGATAAAAGCGTGAGATCTTGCGATCGCGCTCTTCAGGATGGGCAAAGCGCCAATCGTGCCAATCTTGCTCACCCTGAATTCGTGTATCGTGCATTCTCATCGCCTTTAGATCGAGATAAGAAGTGTGCCCCCATTTGAGAGCTAATTACAAGGTCTTCTTACTTTCCCACTAAGCGCTGGCACGCAGACACGAAATCTACCAAGTGACTGAATAGCTTTTAGAGGATGTGGCAACAAAGCAAGAATCAGAAGTGCTAGCCATACACCGTGAGTCAATATAGTAGTTAGAAGCGCCGAATTTGCGAATACAAACCCGTATACGCTAATCAGTATGCACGATAAAACAAAGTTGTCCTCACGAGTGACACAATCAAAAAGCCACAAGACCATACCAAGCACAGCGGCAAATACAAACATTCCAAGGTAACCGAAATTCGCGTATGCATCTGCCCAAACGCTTGCATTAGCGAAGGTATCCGGACTGTTGAAATAAGTCCGGCCTATCAAGGAGGGAGGCAAGTAGTCGTAAGGATATTCAACTAGCGTGCGAAATATACTGTAACTCAAATATGCTTTCGGACCTTGGCTGAAGAAATCGTAGTAAAGCCCGGTTAAGATACCTGGCATCATAATTGACCTCCCCACTAAAAGAAACGGGATAAAAGCGTTTTGTAGAGCAATCCCCACCGCTAGGCTAAAAAGGACTAAACCCACAAATGACCATATAAGCGCCTTGCTAAGCTGTGAAGGATAAAAAAATCTAAACAACAAAATCAACCCTATGACAAGCAGAACGATCATCAGTGAAACCCGAAATCCGGCAACCGAATACATTAATAATTCAACGAATAGCCCGATGGCTGTGAATATCAGATTACGTTTCAGAATTCCTAAGGCAAGCAGTGTTGGCCCTATAGCATAGGTGAGCCAACCGCTTGAATAACCAATGAAGCTGCTTGTCTCTGCAATGGTGGCAGCAAATTCCGAACGCACGTCATACACTTCGAGTAACGAGACGAGTCGCAGGCGTGGGCCGAAGACAACAAGAATTTGAGCTAGCAAAACCGAGATTACTGCGCCAAAGACAAGCCAGAAAGTCAGAGGGGCAAGTTTTGGCCTTTCCAATTTGATTACCGGCAACTGGCTTACGGCACTGACTATCCAGAACGACGAAATGACCATGGCTGAAAGCAATAATATCCGCACGGGCGCTAACGTGTCGCCCAACGCAAACATAGGCATGATACACGACGGAAGAACGACAAACACATACAACATCCAACACGCTACTTGAGATGGTCGTTGCATAGCAGCCGGCAGCCATAGGCTTGGAAGCAACGCTAGAGTGCAGTTGGCTACGAAAGTAAACCAATGGGGAGCCACGTATTTGAATGTATAGTAGCTATAGGCTGGAGAGATAACCAAAATGTAGAGCGCAATCACCGATGCAAGATAAGCCAAGCAACCTAGAACGACAGCGATCCGCAGTTTGCTCAACTTCATTATCATGATCGAACCCTCAACCGTGAACGAAGTATCGCTTTGGCCTTCGCCCACCCAGGAAATCCAGCAAGCCAGACAACCAGCGCATAGCTTATTACAGAAATTGTCCCTACTATCAACGCTTGTCCTGGATGATTGAAAGGTAGAACAAAAGCTATTGCAGATAACGCGCTGATCAATCCAAGCACCGCAAAGATTCGTGCGTACGGATAGCGCCACGGCATGCGCCACTGCGCCAGTACCATAACCACAACTAACACCATAGCATAACCTGCAGGCGTAGCCCAAGTTGCCGCCGCGATACCATATGACGGAACGAATAGCATATTGAGGAATATATTCGAAATCGCACCTAGAACGAAAGCCAATGAAGCAACCCATGTTCGTTTCTGAACCATTAGCGAAACTAGCGGAAAGTAGTAGAGCGTGGCAAGGAGATTACCAAAGGCTAATATCGGCACATAGTGTGCTGATTCATGATAAGTCTCTGGCAGAATCCAAAGGATGATGAACTGAAAGATCGCGCTAAAAGCTAATACGGATAAACCAGCTAATACCAAGAATAAACTCAGCACACGATTAAAAAGCTCAGAGGCGTCACCTCGATTCCAATTGGCCAGAGCGTAAGGTAACCACGCACTTTGAAAGGGAGAAAAGAGCAAAAGCACTGCTTGGGCAAATCGGACAGCCACTCCATACAGTCCAACTTCTTCCGTTGAACGATACATTACCAATACACTGCGATCGATATAAGACAGCGCCCAAGATGCAACCGTGAAAGGAATTAGCATCATTCCCGTTTTGAGCAGCGTCTGAGCAGTTGACCGGCGAGGTTTGGTCAAAATCTCGTGCCGATTGAAGTAACACGCCAAAAACAACGCTATAAGAGTCCCACCAATATTTCCATATACCAACCCATAAACTCCCGTGTCCGCTAAGGCAATGAGTCCAACCGTAAGCGCAAAAACGAGCACGCTACCGCTGATTTGAACTACGTTGTGCTCGAAGAGCATGAAGCGATAGCGAAGATAGCTCTGTTGTGTGGTCAGAATGCTGTTGAGAATTGCACCTGTCCCAGCAAGGACAACAAACGTGGAAAGCTCTTGCGTCCTGAATAGCCAACTGGATATGTGTGGTGCAGCCTGAATCAATCCACAAACAGCTATTGCACTAGCAAGAACATTTGTCCAGAGCCCCGTGCTAACAAGTACGCGCTTTATACTTGGGTCTCTTTGGTCGTTATAGTAACTACCGACGGCCGTGTCTAAGTTCAAGGTGGACAACAAGCTCACTAAGAAAGTCAAAGCAGCAGTTGCCTCAAATATGCCGTACTCCTCTGGCGAGAGAAATTGCGGGATAATCAAAAGTAATATGAATACCTGAAGCTTACTTATTACAAGCCCGATCCCATAAGAGAGTATCTGCCTACTGAGAAGCATCATTGCCTTCTAACCTATGAGGAGAGTAGTTCAGGCAGCATATGCTCTATAAAACACAAACCGGTATATTGCTCTGGTTTGTCCGATGTGCTATAGCATTTGGTACAGATTTGGCACAATTACGTTAGTGTTAACTTGCTGAGGCACTCACCAGTATCATCTTCGTAAGCGGCTCACCATGAATCGTTCTATCTCAACAACGCAACGCGCAGCCGTGTTGCCATCGCTCTGATAGAGCGGGGGGCGGAAGGGTTGAGGAACAAAAGTCTTCACTGCAGAGATGATTCGCTCTTTGTTAGCTCCCACGAGAATATTCCATCCATTTATGACGGTCTCAACCCACTCTGTCTCATCACGCAAAGTTACGCATGGCACCCCTAACCAGTAGGCTTCTTTTTGGATGCCACCTGAGTCAGTGAGAATCATGCGCGCTGACTGCTCAAGCATGAGCATGTCCAGATAGCCTAGAGGATCAACTAGCCGAATTCGGCTCTTGTTTACACGATTAAACAGCTCATCACCTATTAACGTCATGCAGTGTCGAGTACGCGGATGCACTGGAAAGATGATCTCTTCGTCAACTTCAATAAATGCTTCAAGGATTTGACTAAGCCTATCCAGATCGTCGGTGTTCTCTGCGCGATGAACAGTTGCCAACAAGAATCGTTGAGGAGATAAACCTAGTTGAGTCAAAATGCGAGATGTGAGCTTTGCACGAGCAGATGCTAGGTGTAGAGCGTCTGCCATTAGGTCCCCGACTATCCGAACATTTTCAACGATGCCTTCGCGACGCAAATTCTCTGCAGCGATCTCGCTAGGACAAAGCCACAAACTAGATACATGATCTACTACTATGCGATTTATTTCTTCAGGCATCAGCTTATTGAAGCTACGCAGTCCTGCTTCAACGTGAATAACCGGTATATGCAGTTTGACAGCTGCCAATCCGCCCGCAAGCGTGGAGTTTGTATCTCCGTGTACCACTACAGCATCTGGACGTTCATTTAGTAATACCCGCTCAATTGCAGTTAGTAAAGCACCTGTTTGTGCACCATGTGTGTCTGAACCTATGCCCAAGCTGATTTCCGGTGGAGGGACACCAAGCTCTTCAAAGAAAATCGAAGACATTTCGCGATCATAATGTTGGCCGGTGTTGAGTAATACTTCACAATGTCGTTCACGCAGAGCTCTGCTCATCGCATTCGCTCGAATGAACTCTGGGCGTGTTCCTACGACAGAAAGAATCTTCAGCTTCATATTCAGACTGCCATCTGGCGGGATAAGGATAGAACCCTGCTCAGTTAAACACTCGGTTTCAGCGCACCTTTGCGCGTGAATTGACTCGTAATATCAGCAGTCACGTCATAGGTGTGCAACTGAGCGATAGGCCTCGTTAAGCAACTTAACGGTGAAAACGACTTTTAGCTATTTCGTACTCATGAGTTGGACATGCCGAAGAGGGGTAAGTGGACTGCCTCATTCTCTCTACCAGATGCGACGAGAGCTAATGCTATCTTCAGGGCTTCTAAACCATCACTACCGGAGACAATAGAAGACGTACCCCCGCGCATACACTCAAGGAAGGCCTCAAGCTCTGAGCGTAACGGCTCCTTCTTATTCAGAGCATAGCGAACCATCTTCCCTTCGCTTACACCTCGAAGAATCTGAAGAGTTTCCCAGCCGTAGTCTGCAAGGATCGCATTTTCGAAGAAATACAAATCTTGCGTCAGGTAATCTACTCGAAACATTCCCCGTTCACCAGTTACCAATAGCTCACGCATCTTGGTAGGTGATAGCCAACTAACCGCCAAAGCACCAACTTCCCCCTTGCTAAACCGAAGCACGGCGCTCAGCGAGTCCTCATGATCAGTGTGCACGCGATTATCAATCTCTGCGTAGACACGAGTGACTTCCGAACCGGTGATGTAGCGCATCACATCAATGTCGTGTACGGCTAAGTCAACTGCAACTCCTATGTCACGCACGCGCGATGGGAATGGTCCTTGTCGGCGCGCTTCTATGTGAAAGACCCTTCCTAACTCACCGCTTGCAATCTTCTCTTTGACAGCCCGAACAGATGGATTGAACCTTTCGACATGGCCAACAGCTAACACAACGCCATTTCTACTGCAGATGTCTATGATTTCGCGAGCATGCTGGATGGTATGAGCAATCGGCTTCTCAATCAGCATGTGAATGCCGCGCTGCGCGACTTCACAGGCCACTTCCAGATGCTGCGCTGTCGGTACGGCAATACTTACAGCGTCGGGTTTTTGCTCATCGAGAAGCTTACGATAATCACTATAAGCTGGACAGTTGTAGCGTCGCGCTAATGGTGCACAAGCGTCAATAGACAGGTCGGCGATCCCCACAACCTCGACGCCATCCAGTTCCGAATACACGCGAACATGATGACGCCCCATTGAACCTACGCCAATGACAGCGACGCGCACGTTAGAGCCCATATGTGTCTAGAGCGGGAGGATCCGTACCTCGCAAGTACTAGCAGGACATACTAAGACGCCCGAGTCTGTTTTGGCTATCAAGCGCCTGCCACACTTACACACGTACCCTCGCAGCGTCGCAGGATTCCCATATACCAGCCCGTGATCGGGAACGTCTTTCGTCACCACGCTGCCGGCGCCCACCATCGCCCATCGCCCGATTGTTATCCCGCACACGATCGTGGCATTTGCGCCGATGGAAGCACCATAGCGCACGGTTGTGTTGACCACCGTCCAATCCTGAGCTGACTTCAATGTGCCGTCAGGATTGATCGCTCGCGGCAACATGTCGTTCGTGAAACAGACGTGGGGACCAATGAAAACGCCATCCTCGATCGTCACGCCGTGGAAGACGGAGACGTTGTTTTGGATTTTGACGTTATCCCCGATGACCACGCCGGCATCTATGTAGACGCCTTTGCCGATGATGCAGTTCTTGCCGATGACCGCATCTTCGCGCACCTGAGCATTGTTCCAGATGCTCGTGCCTTCACCAATGCGCGCGCGCTCGGAGACCTCGGCAGTGGGATGTATTCGGATCGCCATGTTCACTATAACGCATTCACCGCATCCACGATCGTTCTTAGGTCTTCTTCGCTCAACGATGGATGCACCGGAAGGGACATCACCTCGCGCGCCGCCTGTTCAGCAGCGGGGAGCCGATAATCACCGTAGCCCATATCCACGATATGCTTTTGCCGGTGCGCGGGAATAGGATAGAAGATCCCCGTGCCTACACCGTGCTGCGCCAGCTTCTCCACAGCAGCGTCGCGTCCGCCATTCAGCACCCGCACGGTGTACTGATGCCACACATGTCGTGCAGAAGCGCAATCCGAGCAAGCGCAACCAGCGTTGGGTTTCACTACGCCGGGATTGCGAATATGTGCGTTGAAATAGGCTGCGTTGGCGCGCCGCCGGGCCACGAACTCATCGAGACGCATCAGTTGCGCCAGACCAATGGCTGCCTGCAGATCGGTCATCCGGTAGTTGTAGCCGAGGACTTCATGATGGTATCTGCGCTCCATGCCGTGCGCTCGGAGCATGCGACATTTGCGCGCAACCTCGGCATCATTCGTGGTAATCATACCGCCCTCGCCGCTCATCACGTTCTTCGTGGCATACAGGCTGAAACAGCCTGTGCCAAAGCTGCCAACGCGCTTCCCGGCATACTCGGCCCCGATGGCTTGCGCTGCGTCCTCGATCACAACCAGGCCGTGCTTGCGGGCCAGGGCTACGATCGGTTCCATGCGACAGGGATAACCGAACAGATGCACGGCCATGATCGCCTTCGTGCGCGGCGTGATCGCTGCCTCGATCAGATCGGGATTGATGTTGAAGCAGCACGGCAGAATGTCCACGAAAACCGGCGTGGCCCCCGTGTAGATGATGCTGTTCACCGAGGCGATAAAGGTGAACGGGCTCGTGATCACTTCGTCACCCGGCCCAACCCCATGCGCTAAGAGTGCCGTGTGCAGCGCCGTCGTGCCGTTCGAAGTGGCGATCGCATACTTCGTGCCACAAGCGGCCGCCCAAGCTTCCTCTAGCTGAGCGACGCGCGGCCCTTGAACCAGCATGCCCGAGTCGAGCACTTCAAGCACCGCGCGCCTTTCTTCTTCGCCGATGAGGGGTTTAGAGATGGGGATCATTGAGCTGTGACGTCCGTATTCTACCTGTGGCTGGACGAAGGTGCACTTTCCTAAACGGCGGCATTGCGCGGATTTGCGCAGCGGATGAATCCGCGCGCGCAACGCTTGGCAAAGCCAGCGCACGGCCGGCTTTGCCGCAAATTGCCCGCGACTTCAGTCGCCTGGCGTTTCGGCTCAAACGGCTGTCCAAATCACGCACGATTAGCACGGACGGGAACACCGGCCTACTCCTTCACGCACGAATGCTCAGTCACCAGCCGCGCTTTGCCACTTCACGTTTACAATCGCTGCACGACGGGCGACAACGAGGTGAGGCGATTGAGTGAGTCTTCCAAGCGAGCGATGGCGCTCAGTGCGCGCGGCGTGTCGTTGGTGCTAGTCGCGATCGGCGTTCTATGCATGCTCTACCAGTTCCTCGCGCTCACCCATCGCTACCCGCTGGACTACGGTGAAGCGCCGCTGGTGGATCAGGCCATGCGGCTGGCGCGTGGCCAGAACATCTACCGCGCCGACATTTCGACGCCGCCGTTCACCATCTCCAACTACCCGCCGCTCTACGTCGCAACGATGGCGCCGTTTGTCGCGCTGTTCGGCCCGTCGTTCTTCTTCGGCCGGCTGATCTCGATCGTGTGCGCGTGGGTCTGCGCGCTGTGCCTCGGGCTGATCGTCTGGCAGGTGACGCGTGATCGCGTCGCTGCATTGCTGAGTGGGCTGAGCTTCCTCGCCTTCCCATTTGTAGTGCGCTGGTCGTCGTTTGCGCGAATTGACCTGCTGGCGCTGGCGTTGAGCCTAGCGGCACTGGCCGTGCTCGCCCGCCGGCCGCTCGACAACCGGCGCATCGTCGCCGGTGCGCTGCTGTTGGTCGCGGCGATCTACACGCGCCAGTCGTATGCGCTGGCCGCGCCGCTGGCGGCGTTCGTCTGGGTGCTGTTTCAGGAGAACGCCCGGCGCGCCTTCGGGTTGGCGGCGATCGTGGCCGGCGTCGGCGGCGGGTTGTTCCTCGTGCTCAACGCGCTCACCGGCGGCGGTTTCTACTTCAACGTCGTCACGGCCAATGCCAACGCCTGGAGCGCCGACCGGCTGTTGTGGAATCTGAGCCAGCTTACCGACACGGCGCCGATCTTCCTGGCCTTGGCCGTCTTTTCGATGGCCCTGGACGCGCAGCGCAACCCTTTGTGGGCGATGAATGCGCCGTATCTGGTGGGCAGCTTCCTGTCGTTCCTCACCGTGGGCAAGGTCGGCTCGAACGTCAACTATGCGCTGGAGCTTTGCGCGGCGCTCAGCATGGCCGCCGGCGGCGTCGTGGCGTGGGCGCGCAGCCGGCAGGCAGTGTGGCCCGGGTTGGCCGCCATCGCCCTGGTGGGGGTTCAAGTCCTGCACATGGGGCGGATCAGTTGGGAGGCCGAGTGGCCGCAGTTGCAGGCGCGGCGGGACGCCGCCGAGAGCCTGCGGCAGCTGGAGGCCATTGTCGCTGCCGCCGGCGATCCGGTGCTGGCCGACGAATATATGGGCATGCTCACCCTGCAAGGCCGGCCGCTCTACATCCAGCCCTTCGAGGTGACGCAGCTTGCGCTAGAGGGGAAGTGGGATCAGCAGCCCGTGCTGCGCGGCATCGAGGCCAAGCAATATCCGCTCATCCTCATCCATTACTTCCCCGGCGCTGACGTCTACAAAGAGCGCTGGACGCCGCAGATGCTGGATGCGATCAACCGCTCATACCGGCTGGTGGGCATGTATGCCGACACGGGCGTGTATCAGCCCATCGGCCAGACCCAGAGAGGACGCGCATCTTGGACTGGCCATACCCGCAGTTTCGGCGGTAGCGTTGCAACCGCTCCATCGCGCTGAGCAGCTCATCGCTCGCGCAGGATCTTGACGGCCTTCTGGCGCAGCACCGGCTGTGTGGCCAGCGCTGCACTGAAGATGGCAGCCAGCGACACCATCACCACGATCACCATCGCTGTGGAGAAGTCGAACGCCGGCAGCATGGGCGATTCCTGCGCGAAGCGCTGGCTGACTTCGAAGGCGTAGCCCAGGATCGCGCCGGCGATGATGCCGGCCAATGCTGCCGCCAGCGTAATGATGATGGCCTCGCCGATGAAGATGCCGCGCAGGCTGCGGCCCGGCGCGCCGATGGCCTTCAGCATGCCGATCTCCACCCGCCGGCCCATGACCGCCGTGTACATCACGGCCAGCACGCCGAATACCGCCGTCACCATCGAGAGGCCGGTGAGCACGACGGTGAAAATGCGCCCCTGCGCCAACTGGTCGCGGATGGATGCGATCAGCTCGCTGGTCAGCTCGACCGAGATGCCCTTCTCGCCACCCAGCGATTCGCGCAGCGCCCGGCCTAGCGCCGCCTGATCCACACCCGGCTCAATGCGCATCAGCACGCGCCCGAACAGCGGTTCGTCGAGATCGAGCGGCCCGGAGGCAGGGTCGTGGCGCAGCTCGCGGTAAGTCTCCAGGTTCATCAAGACGCCGGTGCTGCCGCTGCGCGCGTCGTTCACGTTGCGCGTGATCTGGCTGCTGAAGCCGGGCAGGCGCTGGCCGACGGCGACGATAGTCAGCAGCCGCTCGTGGTCCAGGCCGGCGCCTTTGACGCGCAGCGTGTCGCCGATGCGCAGGTCGAGCGCTTCGCTCAGGCCGAGCGAGATGATCACCACGTTCGGGTCTTCATCAATGCGCCGCAGCGCCGAGGCGTCGCCTTGCGCCCATTGCATGAACTCGCGGAAGAGCACGTCGTTCAGATCGCCGGAGACGCCGATCACCTGGACGTGAGCGCTGCGCAACTGTGCGCGGTCGCTCACTTCGGTGCGGAAGTCGTCGGCGATGCCCACCGCGGCGACGATGCCCGGCTGCTGGCGCAGGTCGGCCAGGTTGGCTTTGTCCAGGCGGTCGCCGGTGCGGCGCGTGGTGCGGAAGATGCCGCCGGGCGTGGAGATGGCGGCGCGAGCGTAGGCCTCGGCCCCGCGCGAGAACCGCAAGTCGGTTTCGAGGTTGGCATCGGTCAGCGCGAGCTGGGTGGCCAGCAACGTGGGGAGCACGGCGCTGGCGACGATCATCAGCGAGATCAGCGCGTTGCGCCCCTTGCCGCGCAGCGCGTAACGCCCGGCGAAGTAGCCGGCCCGCGGGCTGATCGCGTTGTAGATCGTCACCAGCAGCCGCTCCAGCGGCGTGGTGACGAAGTAGAACACCAGCGACATGCCCACTACCATCAGCAGGAAGGTGGTGAAGAACGTAGTGGCGATCGCGCTGGCATCGCCGAAGGAGAACAGCACGGGGAAGAGGAACAAGATCACGCCACAGAACGCGAGCAGGATCAGCCCGGCGACCAGCAACCCATAGTTCGGGCGGCGCTCGCGCAGCTTGGCCAGATCCTCCAGGGTGGGTTGATCGGCGGCGGCGGGGTTGAGCACGATCATCACCTTGGTGCTGGCCGCTCGGCGCGCCGGGCTGATCGTCGCCACGGCCAGCACCAGGATGGTGATCAGCGTCGGCGTAAGCACAGATTCGAGCGACCACGCCGCGCGCACGGTGGGCGGCAAGTTCAGTTGCGAGAGCAACAGCGGCGCGATGACAAGGTCGCTGATCAGCCGGCCCAAGAGCAGCCCAAAGACCAGCCCGACCACGCCGAGCACGATCACCTCGATCACCACGGCCTCGAACAAGCGCCAGCGCGGCGCGCCCAGCACGCGCAGGATGGCCAGGTCGTATTTCTGCTCGGTGACGGTGGTGTTCATCAGCGCGTTCACCATCAGGCCGACGATGCCCATGCTGAGCAGGCCGTAGAGCGTGATGAACGATTGCTGGAAGACGAACGCTTGCGCGGTGCGGTCGAGTTGCTGGTATTTCTGCAGCTCGACGGTGAAATCACCGCCCAGCTCGCGCTGGATCGCGTCGCGCACGCGCAGGCCGGCGTCGCGCGCGCGGCTGACGGCGAGTTGCGCGTCGCTGCCGGCGGCGGTGTCGGTTTGCCAGACCACGAGCACGCGCTCGACCTGGCCGGGGACGCCCAGCCACGCTTGCGCGTCCTCCAGGCGCATCAGCGCGCTGCTGGGGACGCCAGCCCCGATGCCGAGCAGCCCGCCGCCCAGGCCGCCGATCACGCCGATGCCGGACACGAGGAAGCGGCCTTCGACCCGCGCCGTGCTGACGCCTTGTGCAGCGGCCTTGCCCGGCTCGCGCGGCACCGGCTGCACATACGACAGGATCACCTCGTCGCCCACCTGCACGCCCAGCACATCGGCGGCGAGCGTAGTGAGGAAGACCTGGCCGGGTTGCGGCGGGTAGCTGCCGAAGATGGCCGTCACCGGTGAGAGGGTATCGCGTTGCGCGTCGAGCGCGATGATCTGCACGCTCTCGCTTTGCGCGCCGCCGGCTTTGCGCATCTCGGCCGAACCCTGGATGCGCACATAGACGTCGGTGATGCGATCGTAGGCGGCGCGCGCGAGTCGCTCGACGGGCGCGGGGTCGAAGAACGGCGACGGCGCCAGGTCGCTGCGCCGGATGCTCAGGTCGTAGCCGCCGGTCTGCACGCCGACCGACTGCACGGCGAACTGGCGTTGGGTATCCACCAGGTTGAGCAGCGCGCCGACCAACGCCACGCCGATCACCAGCGCCAGCGCCACGACCAGCGTGCGCAGCTTGCGCCGTTTCATCGAGTTGAGGACGTACTTCAGGCCCATTGCTGCGACAAGGGGACACTGGGACAAGGAGACAGGGGGACACTGGGACAAGGAGACAAGGGGACAGGGTGACAAGGAGACAGGGGGACGAAGGTTGTATGCTTCATTTCTGGATCACCCATTGGTCGGGGTGGTTGATCATGTTGACGAGTTTGCCGATGATTTTGTCGTATGTCGCATACAGTTCGCGCGCTTCTGCGGCTTTGAGATATTCACAGCTAACGGCAAACTCGAGCCAGACTTGAGTCTCTGCTGCTTCCGATTCCGAGTCGTTCAGTTTGAGGAGGAAAGCGTTTTGGTAGCGACGTTTACGCCACGCTTCGGCTAGATTTGCGCAAACCGAACGCGCCGAGCGGCGAATTTGATCGGTCAAAGCGTAGGTTTCCTCTTTGGGAAAGTGCTTTGTCAATCGAAATATATGCATCGCTGCGTCGAACGCAATCTTGTACACGTCCAAATCGCGATGCGTGCGAATCTTCGTCGCTTGTGTCATAGCTTATCCTCCTTGTCCCCTCATCTCCCTGTCCCCTTGTCTCCCCGTCCCCTTGTCCCCTTGTCCCCCTCTCATCCCGTCGCTCTATCCACAAACTGCTCCTCCGCCAGCCGGCCGTCGCGCATGTGGATCACGCGGTGGGCGAACTTGCTCATGCGCGGGTCGTGGGTGACGTAGACGATGGTGGTGCCATGTTCGCGGTTGAGCCGGGCGATCAGCTCCATGACTTCATACGACGTGGCGGTGTCGAGGTCGCCGGTCATCTCATCGCCGATGATCAGCGGCGGGTCGTTGGCCAGCGCACGGGCAATGGCGACGCGCTGCTGCTGGCCGCCAGATAGCTCGCTGGGGTAGTGCGTCATCCGGTCGCCCAGGCCGACCAGCTTGAGCAGCTCTTTGGCCCGCCTGGGATCACGCTGGCCGAGCAGCACCATCGGCACTTGCACGTTCTCCAGCGCGGTGAAATTCGACAGGAGGTTGAAGTTCTGGAAGACGAAGCCCATCTTGCGCAGGCGCAGCCGGGCCAGATTCTCTTCGCTGAGCGAGACGACGTTCTCGCCGTCCACGATCACATGCCCGCGCGAGGGCGTGTCCAGCCCGCCGATGATGTTGAGCAGCGTAGTCTTGCCGCTGCCGCTCGGCCCCATCATGCACAGGATCTCGCCGCGCCGGACGTTCAGCGTGACGCCGCGCAGCGCCGGCACGGCCTCCTTGCCCATGATGAAGGACTTGTGCACATCCTCGAGCTGGACGATGAATTCGGATGGCACGCCGTTCGCATTCGCGATGCTACTCATCGCTGCGTATCATACGCACAGTGGGTGGGGAGGTTGCAATGAAGTTACGCTAATGGAGTAATTCAAAATCAATGCGATGCAAAGAAACGCAGATTGTCTACAAATTACATCCTGAGATTACCGACCCTCATCATCGCTAAGTCCCCCCACGTTTGATAGCTCTTCGACTAGATCAGCAAGCAAGCGATCTGGAGTAACGAATACTGCACGATTGTCGGGTGAAGGGAGGACAGCGACCAATCGCTTCTCCTCGAGAAGTTGAGGCAACCAACTTTCTAACCATTCTCTCAAAGTGATCCGGCGAGGTAAACATCGCGCAAACGCGTCAATGGCGCACTTCGCTGCATACTGAGGATGAGGCCAGACAGGAAATAACTCTTGTCCTGGCTCATTTCTATAAACCGCCCATCCTCTCTCATCAGCAAGTCCCCACAACTCTTCAAAATCGGCCACTTTCTTCACAAAGTATTCGTAGCGTTGCGCTGGCGGGAGAGCTAACACAGACGAGATCTCTTTATCGTTGATCTTCCAGCTCATTTCACTGATTGTCTCAGCCATGTTCTCTATCGGCGCAACCGTTTTGCATTTGGAGCGCTTCTAATGGCGATGAGCTCAGGAATAAATCACTTAGCTCAAAGTATCACCGCTATTTGGTCTGATGCCTACCGCACCAGCCAATGTGCTTTGTCTTAATTGAAGCCATCGTGATCATGCTCCTACTCTATGCTCTCACTTCATACAACAGATGCTCGGTGAATATCGAACACATCTGCTTCTTTGGCTTCTAACAATTCTTCGAGCTTATCCGGGCCGTGTGCAACGTAGTAATCGTATTCACCCTCTGAAAGATAAAAAGCAAAGTAGACCTGAGCAGTCTCACCACCGCATGCGATGCGGCCGAGTTCGGGAGGCAGGTTGAGCGGTAACACAGTGATATAGATAGCTGGCTTACCGAACTGGGAGGCAAATCTCTGAAGTCTGGTATGCCATTCACGAAAGCGGAAAGCTACACCTGATCGAATAACGGCTTGCCTTTGCAGGGCCGCAAATATACCTGCTGCTAGGATGCCGGGAGATTCCTCCCAGCCGTCATTGACAGCTAGGAAAACTTCAGCGACCTCTCCGATCAGGCTGCGGTAGTGCGCTAGACCCATTGAGCAAAATGCGCGGCAGCCGCCGAATACATTCCCGAAAGCCAATACCAGGATCGAAGGCAAATCAGGTGCGAGCTCAAACTTTTGGATATAAAGTGGCTCGCCGAAAAATCCGCAGAAATGATCGTAGATGCATTCGCCCCAACTAGCCTGTTGATCGTTAGGGTGATCATGATTCTCCGACAGCATTCCTTGTCGAGTGGGTAGAAGTGTCATTAGCTCCTGGATGTCGGACGATATCTCCCTCGACACTATCCGACGCCAATGACACCACTAACACCAACGCCTCATCCCTTCACGCTGCCTGCCGTCAATCCCTCGACCAGGAAGCGCTGGGCGAAGATATAGAAGCCGACGACCGGGATGGACATGATCAGCGAGGCGGCCATCAGTTGGCCGTACGGATACAGGTCGGCGAAGACTAGCTTCTGCAAGCCGACCGGCAGCGTGATCAGCTTCTCGCTGGTCAGGAAGATGAAGGCGTAGAGGAACTCGTTCCACGCGTTGGTGAATGCGATCAGCGTGACGGCAAGCAATGCCGGCAGCGCCAGCGGCAGTGTGATGCGCCAGAATGCGCCGAAGCGGTTCGCCCCGTCAATCATCGCCGCCTCCTCCAGATCCTCGGGGATCGAGCGGTAGTAGCCCATCATCACCCACGTGGCGAACGGCATGAGGAAGGTTGGGTAGGTGAGGATGAGGGCCATGTGCGTGTTGATCGCGCCCAGGCTGGTGAGGATGCGATACATCGGGATGAACATGAGCGAGCCGGGCAGCAGATAGGTGATCAGCAGCACGGTGGTCAGCGCGCCGGCGCTGCGGAACTTCAGCCGCGCCAACGCATAGCCGCCCAGCGCGGCGAAGAACACCGAGATCACCGTCGTGATGAGGGCGATTGTGACCGTGTTGCGGAACCAAAGCACATACTGCGTCTTATTCAACAGGGTGTCGAATTGGGTCAACACCCACGGGTCGGGCCAGAAGAGCGACACGCGCTGCTGGATCTGCAGATCGTCCTTGAATGCGGTGATGATGACGAAGTAGAACGGGAAGAGCACGAAGAACAGGAACGGCGACAACGCGAGCAGCCGGAACGCGACGCCGATCCGGTCGCGCATCGCCGACGA
>JANWYN010000083.1 GCA_025055235.1 Candidatus Roseilinea sp.
TAGCCGATCGCGCCCGGCCGGAGCGTTACGAAATTCAACATCGTCTCGACCGAGGGCATGACCAGCGCATCGAACGTCAGGCGCTGATCGCCCATGACCACCCGGTCGAAGATGGCGCGTGTGCCATCGCCGTCTTCACGCACGGCAACCTCGATGTTGCCGAGTTCATCTTCGCCGTAGTCTGCCCAGACGTTCCGCACGCCGGAGAAGATGTCGCGCAGGTCACGCAGCGTCAGCTCGTCAATCGGGTTGTCCTCATGCACGATCACGGCCACGCCGTCGAGCGCAAGATCGGCCAGCCACCACTTCAAGCCCGGCGGTGCAGGGGGCACGAGCGAGGTCGCGCCGAGCAGCACCTGGCCGGAACGCAGCCGCTCGGCCACGCGGTCCGGTGCACCTTGCTCGATTGTGAAGCGCGCATAGGGATTCACGGATTCCACGTAGGCGTCGGTGAGCGCGCGCATGAGCGGATAGGTCGCGCTGTCGGCGATCAAGCGATAGTGCTCGGCCACCGGCGTCGGTCGAGGTGCCTGGGCACGCGCGCACGCGACGAGCAGCACGCATGTGCAGAGCGCGATGAGGCGCGATGGGCTGAATCTGCGCATCACGCTGCATCCTCCGCATCAATTGCCTGCAACAGGTGCCAAGCGAACGCCGCCGTGCGTTCCAGCGTCGCTGCGTTGAGGTTGCCGATCACGTCGTGCGGCGTGTGCCAGTTCGGCAAGTCGCCCTCCGGCGTCAGCCCGATCAGGCCAATGGTGCGCAGGCCATACTTCGCCCCGATGGACAATTCGCTATAAGCCAGGTCGAAATCGCGCACCGTGGCGCACAGTTCCGGCCGCTCGCCGGCGATGCGTTGCGCCACCTGCACCAGATGCGGATCGCATTCGACGCGGCGCAGGAACTTCTCGCTGCGAATGATGCTTGGGCCAAAGTCGCGGCCTTGCAAACCGCCCACGTGATCAATGACGAGGTGGACCGCGCCGCGCAGCTTGTGCCGCTGGGCGCGAATGAGCACCTCTGCGCCATAGGCGCCGACTTCTTCGCAGGCGGTGAACGCGACGATTACATCACGATGCTGAAGTGGGCGCTGCACCAGCTTTGCTGCAAGGTCGAGCGCGACGGCCACGCCGCTGGCGTTGTCGTTGGCGCCTTGGGTGAAGGGCGAGGTCGCAGCCTGGATCATGAGCAGAAAGATGGCCGCAACCACGGCACCCGGCGCGAGCGCCAGTTCGCGCAGCGCGCGCGCCGGCGAGAAGATGCCCACCGCGAAGATGACGGCCAGCGCAGCTATGCACCCTAAGCCGGCCGGCATGATGACGCGAAAGACGCGCCGCCAAGCCGGCGAGCTGAACAGCAGCGGCGTGCGGTGCGTATCCACGTGCGCGGTGATCAAGATGGGTGGGCGCTTCTCATCCTGGGCTACAGCAGGAAGGGTCGCCAGCACATTTTGGCTCCGGCCGGTGGGGATCACCCAGCGCAGCGGGTTGTCGTTGAAGGTCAACTCGCGCAACACGGCGCCGAACGCCGTCGTCGCAAGCACGAACGCGGCGGCTGCGCCGACCGGCTGCGGCTGCCAGAAGAGGAGCATGCCGAGCAGCGTCGCGCCGGTGGCGATGATGAAGGGCGCATAGCTCGATGTCGCGCTGAGCACAGGTTGCCGTTCCGGCTGCAGCCCCAGCTCGCGCAAGCAACGTTGGACGTAGTCAGACGCCTTCGTTTCGCCCTCGGTCGCGCTTCCGCGCGGGCCGATGTCTTCGGAGAGGTGATGGATGTGCCCCAAGAGCGACATGCGCGGATTGTAGCAAGCGGCCGATCATAAGCGGCCGGCTTCATCTTCGGGCATATGCAGATTCACCTGCTGCACGTGCACGCACACGTTTCTTTTAGCGATCCGCTGATTTCGTAGGGGAAGCGTAGGAGAGGCGTCCAGAGTGTGGGTCAAGAAAGGGTTATAGTGTTCGGGAGAGTCAGGGTGGGACCTCCTCTTCTCCTCCTTTTGGTACGAGAGCCAGCGTTCGGCGTCGCTGGCTCTCATGCTTTTTCAGAATAAAGAAAAACGGGTCAGACCCCTAGAGCGGTCTGCCCCGTCTACTTGCCCGTTTACTTGACGACGAACTTGCCGCGCATGAGGGTAGCGTGGCCGGGGAAGCTGCACAAGAAATCGTACGTGCCGGGCGGCGGCGCGTCGAACGTCACCGAAACGGTTTCGCCCTCCTTAGCCATCTTGGTGTGCGCGATCACGCGGTTATCGTTGGGCTTGAGGTAATCGTTCGCCTCGCCGGCAGCGATGCCGTCCGCTGCCACTGCATCTATCGTGCCCGGCCGCACCAGCACCCAGTTGTGATACACCCCGGAGCCGGGGGAGGCGTTATTCTTCATGACCAGCGTGACCTTCGACCCGGCCGGCACTTCAAAAGAGGTCTTGTCGAATTCGAGCGCATCACCCTTCGAGGCGATTTCCAGCGTGACCGGAGTGCCGCTGGCTGCCGGCGTCGGCGTCGGCTCAGCACCACCGCCACACGCTGCGATGAGCACCCCACCTGCGAACAAGCCGCTTGCGACCGCGACGGTCCTTAGAAAGCCTCGGCGAGAAACATTGGTTGCCATTTTAAAAGAACTCCTTTTAAGTTATGCCTGCAACGGAGTAGCAGTATATCATCAGGCCGATCACGGCTGCTGCCCAGTGACGGCTTGCACTAAAATCATAGGATAAATGGCAGGCGTAATCACTGCCCTCAAGGCGCAACGCGGGAAGGAGCGCGTGAACGTCTATCTGGACGGCAAATTTGCCTTTGGCCTGGCGCTGGTGCACGCCGTGTGGCTGAAGGTCGGCCAGACGTTAAGCGACGATGAAATCGCCGAACTTCAAGCGGCCGACACCGTGGAGAAAGCCCGGCTGCGCGCGCTGGATCTCATCGCATATCGCCCACGGAGCGTGCGCGAGGTACAGCGCCGGTTGAAGCAGGCCGGCGCCAGCGACGCAGCCATCGCCGCGGTCGTCGAGCGATTGAAAGAAGCCGGTTTGCTGGACGACAAGGCGTTCAGCCAAGCGTGGGTGGATAGCCGGATGCGCAACAGCCCGCGCAGCAAGCGCATAATCGCCTGGGAACTGCGCCAAAAAGGTGTGGGGAGCGCGGACATCGAAGCGGCTCTGGAGGAGGTGGATGAGGAGGACGCCGCCTATCGCGCTGCGATGCGACGCCTGCCTAGGCTCCAGGGGCTCGCGCCGCTGGAGCGCAAACGTAAGCTATACGATCATTTGGCGCGCAAGGGATTCGATTATGAAACGATCGAGCGCGCCGTGCAACAGGTTGAGTCGTCGGTCGAGAGGGATGTTGATCGTTGAAGTCATTTCGCGCCAGATTCGCGTTGATCGAACGATTTGAGCATGAGATCATGGAATTGACGCACGAACACTGAAAGCACCATCAACTCCTTTGCCCGGCGGCTCGGTTCACAGCGAGAAGACACATGGAAGCATTGGTAGTGATCGAGGCCGTCATCGGGGTGATTGCAGCGGCGATCGTCGGCTGGCTTGCATACCGAGTCGGCCGCAGACAAGCGAAAGACGAAGGGGCGATCCTGCGTGCCGAGGCAGAGAAGACGCTGAGCGAAGCTCAGGCCAAGGCGCGCCAGATGCTGGTCGAAGCCAAGGACGAAATCCTCAGGATTCGCAACGAGGCAGATCAGGAGATCAAAGAGAAGCGGCTGGAGCTGCAGCGCGAAGACGACCGGCTGAAGAAGCGCCGCGAAGAACTGGAAAGCCAGCGCGAACGCATCGAGCAACGCGAGAAGAAGCTAAACCAGCGCCAGTCGGCACTGGATAAGCGCGAAGCGGAGCTGGAGCGCTTGCAAAAAGAGCGCGTGGCCGCGCTGGAAGCAAAGCTGGAAGAAGTCGCCGGCATGACGCGCGAGGACGCACGCAACGAGCTGCTGGCAGCCGTGCGCGAGACAGTGCGCAACGACATGGCCCGCGTGATCCGCGAGGTCGAGGCGCAAGCGCGCGAGACAGCCGAGCAGCGTGCCCGCAAGCTGGTGATCGAGACCATGCAGCGCGTGGCGACCGACGTGGTGGCCGAGCGCGCCGTTACCACCATCGAGCTGCCCAGCGAAGAAGCCAAGGGGCGCATCATCGGCCGCAACGGTCGCAACGTGCAGGCCTTCGAGCAAGCCGCCGGCGTGGACGTTATCGTGGACGACACGCCGGAGACGGTGACCATCTCCTGCTTCGACCCGGTGCGGCGCGAAATCGCCCGGCGCGCGCTGGAGTCGCTCGTCCGTGATGGACGCATCCATCCCACGCGCATCGAGAAGGCGCTCGAAGACGCCCGGCGCGACGTAGAGCGCATCATGGCTGAGGAGGGCGAACGCGCCACGGTCGAAGCCGGCGTGCCCGGCTTGCCCACCGAGATCGTCAAGACACTCGGCCGGTTGAAGTACCGCACCAGCTACGGCCAGAACCAGCTCTATCACTCGGTCGAGACGGCGAAGCTGGCCGGCCTGCTGGCGTCCGAACTGAAGGCCGACGTGAAAGTGTGCAAGATGGGCGGCTTGCTGCATGACATCGGCAAAGCGCTCGACCGCGAGAACGAGGGCACGCATGTGCAACTCGGCGTGGATCTGTTGCGCCGCTTCAACATCAACCCGAAGGTGATCCACTGCGTCGAGTCGCATCACCATGACGTGCCGCAGGAGACGCTGGAAGCGGTGATCGTCGAGATTGCCGACGCGATCAGTGGCTCGCGGCCCGGCGCGCGCCGCGAGACGCTGGAGACCTACGTCAAGCGCGTGCGCCAGCTCGAGGAAACGGCCAAGTCGTTCAAGGGCGTGAGCGAGGCCTATGCCGTGCAAGCCGGCCGTGAGCTGCGCGTCATCGTCAAGCCGGAAGTGATGGACGATTTGGCATGCATCCAACTCAGCCGCGACATCGCCAAGCGCATCGAGGAGACGATAGAGTATCCCGGTCAGATCAAGGTTACCGTCGTGCGCGAGATGCGCGCGGTGGAGTACGCGAAGTAGAATTGAGGTGATACGACTCATCCAAAGCTCGACTGCCCCACTCCCGACTCCTGGCGCGAAGATCACGAGTCGGGAGTCGGCAGATCGAGAACGCGCAAGTCAGGAATGAGGTAAGAGCGATGTCAGGTCATAGCAAATGGGCAACGATCAAGCGCGCCAAGAGCGCGAACGACGCCAAGCGCGGCGCGATGTTCACGCGGCTCGCCCGCGAAATTACGATTGCAGCGCGTGAAGGCGGCGGCAACCCCGACGCCAACTTCCGCCTGCGCCTGGCGATAGACAAAGCGCGCGCGGCCAACATGCCGAAGGAAAACATCGAACGCGCCATCGCCCGCGGCACCGGCCAAGGCGGCGAAGCGGAAGCGCTCGAAGAGATCATTTACGAGGGCTATCTGCCACATAAGGTGCCGGCCATGATCCAGGTGTTGACGGACAACCGCAACCGCACCGTGGCCGAGTTGCGCAGAATCCTTACGCGCGCCGGCGGCCAGCTCGAAGGTGCATCCGTGGCCTGGCAGTTCCAGCGCAAGGGCGTGATCGTGATCGAGCGCAAGGACGGCGTGAACCCGGACGCGGTGTTCGAAACCGCGCTCGAGGCCGGCGCCGACGATATTGACATCGGCGACGAAGCGATCGAGATCACCACCACGGTGGAGAGCTTCCGCGACGTGCGCGAAGCGCTGGTGAAGAAAGGATACGAGCTGGCCAGCGCCGAGATCGCGCTGGTGCCGAACAGCTACATGGAGTTGGAGCGCGACAAGGCGGAGCAAGTCCTCCACGTGATTGACACGCTGGAGGAGATGGGCGACGTGCAGCAGGTGTATCACAACCTGCAAATCCCCGCCGAAGTCGCGGCGTAATCGGTGATCGCCATCGGCATAGACCCCGGCATCGCGACGACCGGCTACGGTGTGGTGCGCGAAGAAGCAGACGGCCGATTGACCGCGCTGGCGCACGGCGTGATCGAGACGCCGAAGGGCGAGCCACTGCCGCGCCGCCTGCAGATGTTGCAGCAGCAGCTCGACGCGCTGATTGCAACCTGGCAACCACAGGAAGCGGCCGTCGAGGAGCTATTCTTTGCCACCAACGCCAAGACGGCGATGACCGTCGGGCAGGCGCGCGGCGTGGTGTTGCTCACATTGTGCAACGCGCAAATCGAGGTGCACGAATACACGCCGCTGCAGGTGAAGCAGGCGATTTCCGGCTACGGCCAGGCCGACAAACGCCAGATGCAAGAGATGGTGCGGCTGCTGCTCGACCTGCCGGCCATCCCCAAGCCCGACGACGCGGCAGATGCGCTCGCTATTGCCGTCACGCATTTACAGAGCCGCAAGTGGGTCAAACTGAACGCCTGATGTCGCACGGCGCGGTTCGATCCCTTATTACCGCATCGTGATTTCCCGGATTCGCGGCGTTGTGCTCAGCCTCAAACCTCCCGTAGCCGTCGTGGACGTGCAGGGGGTTGGCTTTCGTGTATCGTGCTCACAAGCTGCGCTCGATGCGCTTACCCTTGGCCGGCCCTGCGACTTGCACACGCACCTCATCGTTCGGGAGGACGAACTGGCGCTCTACGGCTTCGCCAGTGAGGAAGAGGTCGAATTGTTCTCGCTGCTACTGGGCGTGCAGGGCGTTGGCGCGCGCACGGCGCTGGCCGTGTTGTCGAAGCTCCCGCCCGAAGCGCTGCGCCAGGCCATCGCCAACCAACAGGTCGAAACGATCTCGCGCGCGCCCGGCGTGGGCAAGAAGACGGCGGAGAAGATCATCTTCGCGCTGCGCGGCAAACTGGGCGGATTGGACGCGCTGCCGGCCGGCGCGCCGCTCTCGGCCGTGGACGCCGAGGTGATCGCTGCATTGACGGCGCTCGGCTATAGCGTGGCCGAGGCACAGCAGGCGCTGGCATCGCTGCCGCGCGACGCGCAACTCGACCTCGAAGAGAAGATCCGCCGCGCGCTGGCCTATTTCGGCTGACGGATCGCGCGGCGCGTTCGCGCACCACGCTGTAGGGTGCAGAACGGGAAACGGGATCGGGGACATTCAGGGCATAAGTCCGCAGCACGCCATCGCCAATGTGTCGTAGGCGCAGAACGGTGTCCGCGCCCTACTGCATGATGTTTTGCCCTCGTTACCTCCACATGCGAATACACCCATAGCAGGGCGTAGAATCCCGCATCATGCGAGCCACCGAGCCCGAGTCGCTGCCTGCCCCGGCGCTCGCGCCTCTGCCGACCGACCTGACGCCAGCAGATCATTCACCTCAGGCGAATCCAGCCGGCGTTCAACGCCGGATCGCCTGGGCTGCGGCCATCACCTCGCTCGGCAACTTGAGCAGCCGCGTGATCGGCCTGGTGCGCGAGATGGTCAAGTCGTTCTACTTCGGCAACGGCCAGGCGGCCAGCGCCTTCGAGCTGGCGGCAAATATCCCCACGCAGTTCTACGACCTGCTGGTGGGTGGCATGCTCAGCTCGGCGCTGGTGCCGACGTTCAGCGGGCTGGCCGCGCGCGAGGACGACGAGACTCGGCGACGTGAATTCGGCGCGCTGCTCGGCGCATTGATCGGCCTGTTCACGCTGGGCCTATCAGTTCTAATCGCCGTCTTGTGGCTATGCGCGACGCCGATCGCACATTTCATCGGCGGCGGCCCGAACCAAGATGCCGAACTCGTGGCGTCGCTGCTGCGCATCACCATCCCTGCAATCCTATTCTTGAACCTGAGCGGGATCGTGAGCGCGGCGCTCTTCGCCCGGCACAAGTTCGGGTTTACGGCGTTCACGGCCACGGTCTTCAACCTGGCGCTGATCGCGTGCATGGCGTTGTTCGAGTCGCAGTTGGGCGTGGCGTCGCTGGCGCTGGGGCTGCTGGCCGGCAGCGCAGCACAGGTGCTGATCCAGCTCCCCGGCCTGCGCGGCGTGCCGATCAAGCTGTCGTTGAACTGGCGTTTGCCGGGCGTGGCGCAGGTGATCCGGCTGTTCCTGCCGGTAGCCGGCGGGCTGGCGCTGGCGCAGATCGCCGTGCAAGCCAGCTTCATCTTCGCCGGCCGCATTAGCGCCGAAGGGCCGTCCACCATGCGCTACGCGGCTCAGGTAATCCAGTTCCCGCTCGGCATGATCGTGACCGCAGTGTCGGCGGCGATCCTGCCTTCGCTCTCGGCGGCGCGTGGCGAGGCGTTCAAGGCGACGCTGGCGCAAGGGCTGCGGCTGGTGTGGGTGCTGATCGCGCCGGCGACCGTTGGGCTGTATGTGTTGGCGACGCCGGTGATCGCGATGCTGTTTCAGCACGGCGCGTTCACGGCAGAGAGCACAGCCTATACGGCGGTCGCGCTGCGCGCGGCGACGCCCGGCCTGCTGTTCGCGGCCATAGACATGCCGCTGATCTTCGCATTCTATGCCCAGCGCGACACGCGCACGCCGACGTTGATCGGGTTGATCTCGACGGCCTTCTACCTCATTGTCATCGCCGGGCTGGCCCAATTGTCACAGGCCGGCGTGCGCCCGTTCACGTTGTCCGACCTGATCCTGGCCAACTCGCTTAAAACCGGGCTGGACGCGGCGCTGATGGGGTTCTTCCTGTGGCGCAAGATCGGCGGGCTGCGCGGCTACGGGTTGGCCGGATTGATCGCCAAAGTGAGCGCAGCCTCGCTGGTGATGGGCGGCGCGGTATGGCTGGTGATGTCGGCGTTGCTGGAGCGCTTCGGGCTGGATACGCTGGGCGCGCAGGCGGCGGTCGCGATCGGCGCGGCGCTGGCCGGCGGCGCAGTGTATGCCTTGTGCGCGTCGGCGCTGCGCATCCCGGAATGGTTGGCAGTCAGCAGCGCCGTGCGCCGGAGATTTGGGTTTTGATAAGTGGATGAGAAGGCCGGCATCAGGACTGAACGATCTCAACCACAGCCCTGACTACTTCTTGAACGACGTCTGCGCGTAAAGTCCCGGTTCGCCCAAGGATGATTGCGGGCGCAGCAGTGAACAACCGATTGGGGCGCACATAGCTGTCCCGCGGCAATCCACCAATAGTGAAGCTATTGGCATCGAGAGGGACGCTGTAACCATCGCGCTTGAATCGGCTCGTGATCTGGCAGATCACGTAGTCGCCGGTGCGTAATCGAGCGATGACCAGTGCAGGGCGCACGCTTGTCCCGGTGAGATCAGCAAACGGGAGCCGGACTACGACAGTATCGCCTTTTGCAAATCTGTCCATGCTTCGCGCTCTTCTGGGCTGTTCCAATCTTCTGCTAAGACGGGCTCCGACAAAAGTGCTGTCGTAAGCGCTGAATCCCAGTCATCGAATCGTTCGGCGAGCGCCTTCGTTACCGCCGCCTCAATGATTGCTTGCAAGTCAGCAAGCGTCAGCTCTGATAAGGGTGTATTCGGGTCGAGATGCGTGCGCATGCGAAACCTTGCCTCCGTCCGAGATACCCGTATTCTAGCGATGATGGAGATCCAACGCCGAATCCGAGCCGTGGCGATCGTCAAGGCGATCGTCGCGACGGGCTTCCTGCTCATCGTGCTGCTCACGCTGCGCCACCCGATCAGCATCGCCGTCGGCGTGGCCGACCTCGCGCTTATCCCCTTCTTCGTCTGGCTGGCGAAGCGCCATCCGCGCGCGGCGGCCTACGGGCTGACGGCGCAGACGGCGCTCTTCCTCACGCCGCGCCAGTTCGTGCAGGGCTATGTCAACGGCGTGAACTGGCCGATCTATATCGCGTTGCCGCTGATCGCCGGCTATGTGCTGATGGAGCGCCGCGCTGCGCTGATCGGCGGGCTGCTGACCGGCCTGATCGCCGCACCGGTCATGCTGTTCGCTGCGCTCACCCTGCCGCCGGGAATTACCCGCGCCGACGTGTTGACGCTGGTCGCATTCGTGATCGGGCTCATCGTAGCAGTCGCGATCATCGCGCGCGAGATGATCGCGGCACATCCGCCGGGCTCATAGCCGGCGGGCGTGCTCAGCAGATCTGCTCGGGAGCCGTCATGTCGGCGTCGCCTCAATGATTGGCTCGCTCCTTCCTTGACTGCGCCCACTCGTGCACCGCCGTGCTCAGCCAATGCTTGGTGATGCGCATCTGCACCGTCCATGGCGCCGGCTCGATGTGCTTGCTCAGGTAGCCGTCAAAGGTCAGGCGCTGCACGTCGGGGTCGTCGCACATCTTGGCGAAGATCTCGCGTTGCAGGTCGCTGTTGTAGCTGATGCGCTGCAGGAAGGCGAGGAAGAAGTACGTCGGGCGATAGGCCTTCCACCACGGCTTGTCGTAGTCCTGGCGCAGATTGGCGGCGGTCGGCGCGTCCAGGTGCTTGGCGATGGCCCGCGCGGCCATTTCGCCGCTCTTCATCGCCCAGTAGATGCCTTCGCCGCTGGTCTGCTGCACCAAGCCGGCGGCGTCGCCCACCAGCGCGGCGCGGTCATACGAGAGGTGTTTGCGCGGATGCATCGGCAGATGGTGCGCCTCGAACTTCACGCTCAGCCCTTCGCCGAGTTGGTCGCGCAGTTTGTGTTTGAGATTAGCCAGCAACTGACGCGCCTCTTTGGTCTTGCCGGCGCCTGCGCCGATGCCCGCGGCTACGTGGTCGTATTTGGGGAAGACCCAGGCGTATAGGTCGGGCGATACGTCGTCACCCAAGTAGAGCGCGGCGCGCTTCTCCCAGTATGCCATCGCGTGCGCCGGCAGCCGGATGCGCTCCTGGTAGGCTACGGCCATGGGCAGCCGCTCCAGCCCAAGCGACTTGGCAACGGTGGAATATGCACCGTCCGCGCCGATCACCGCGTCTGCCTCGATGACGTGGGTCTTGTTGCGCTTGTCCTCATAGGTCGCCCGGATGCCGCGGGGCCCGAACTCGATGTGCTCGAGCTTGCCCTCGATCAGCTCGGCGCCTTTGCTGACCGCGCGCTCGCGGATGTAGCGGTCGAATTTCTCGCGGCGCACCATCGCGATGAAGTCCGTCTCTGGGCTCGGATGGCTGCTGAGGACGGGAAATTCGCTGTAATGCTTGGGTGAGCACACGACGGCAATGGTGACCTTGCGGTCAATCAGGTCGTGCGGCAAATCCCAGTCGGTGAACGCGCGCGGCGGCACCGCGCCGCCGCATGGCTTGACGTAGTTCAGGTCGCGCTCGAGCAGAATCGTCTCGACGCCCAAATCGCGCAGCGTGTTCGCTGCCGTGCTGCCGCCCACCGACGAACCGACCACCAGCACTTTCGGCATGGCTCACCTCCGTGTGTCACGTGTCATATGTCAAGCGTTACGTATCGCGTGTCGCATATATTTTGCGGACAAATGGCCAGATGCGCAATACGCACGACGGAAGACGCAAGACGTAGGACGCAAAACGTGCAAACTTGCAAACGTGCAACGCACCGTCCTCATCCCAGTCCAATCGCCGCGACGAGCATCGCCCATGTGTAGGGCGGGATGCCGACGATGTTGTAGCGCACGGCCATCGGCTGCGTCGGCTCGCGCACCAGTTGCGCTTGAATACGCAACTGCGCCAGCAGCAGCAGGAAGCACACGCCGGCGGCGATCGTGTTGCCCCACAGCAACTGCAGGCCGATGGCGACGAGCTGCGCGGCGTTGATGATAACGACGGCGATCTTCGCGGCGGTGGATTCGCCGAACATCGCCGGGATCGAGCGGATGCCCATCTGCCGGTCGCCGGAGACGCTCTTGAAGTCGTTGATGATCATCGTGCCGGTCACGCCCAGGCCGTAGATCAACGCCAGGATCATGCTCTGTGCCGCGCCGGCGGACTGCAACTGCGGGTCGAAGGTGAAATGGCCGGCGATCCACGCGCACGTCTCATAGGTCAGGCCGATGGCTAGGTTGCCCAGCCAGCCGTTCTTCTTCAGCCGGATCGGCTCCGCCGAGTAGGCCAGCGCGATCAGGATGCCGATGAACGCGACGAGCGCGACCGACGGGCCGAGGAACCATGCAATTGCCATGGCCAAAATGCCCAGAATGGCGATGATCGCGAACACCTGGTTGCGCGTGGCCTTGCCCGAGGGAATCAATCGCTCCGGCTGGTTGATGGCGTCTACGTCGCGGTCGCACCAGTCGTTCCACACCTGCGAGAACCCCACCAGCAACGGCCCGGCCATCAGCGTGCCGATGGCGATCTTGCCGATGCTCACGATGCTCTGCCAGACGTCGCCGCCTAGATCGAAGTAGATGCTGTGGCTGGCGATGCAGCCAACAACGAACGCCCACGTTGGTGCGAACCACGTGTAGGGTTCCATCAACGTGAACATCACTTTGAAGAAGGGCAGTGGCTCACCCGCCGGCCGGTCGCCGGCGACTTGGAGATTACTGTTCATTCGCAAGGGTTAGTTTAACCGGAATCGCCGAAGCGGCCTGCGGTCTTCGGCACGGCCAGCACCTCGCGGTACACCTCCTCGATGCGCGCGACCATGCGCTCCAGCGTGAACTCGGCCTGCACGCGCCGGCGCGCGGCAGTGCCCATCTTCCGGCGCAGCTCTGCGTCGTGTAAGGTGCGCACTGCCTGCACGATCGCCCGCGGGTCGCGCGGCGGGATGACCAGGCCGGTGGCACCATGCTGGTTGATCCAGCTCGTCGCCGTGCCGACCTCCGTCGAGATCACCGGCAGGCCGCTGGCCATCGCTTCCAAGATGGCTATGCCGAATGCTTCGGCGCGCGCGTTGGCCGGGATGACGTAGATGTCGGCGGCGTGGTAGTAGGCCGGCAGCTCGTCGTCGTTGACTTCGCCGGCAAAGATCACCCGGCCGGCCACGCCGAGACGTTGCGCCAGGGCCTTCCACTCCGCTTCCATCGGCCCGGCACCCACGATCACGGCGACGGCGTCCGGCAGGTCCGGCATGGCGCGGATCAGGTCGTCCAAACCTTTGTAGTAGCGCAGCCGGCCGACGCTGAGTAACACGAGCGGCTCTGCTGAGGTAGTTCGCACAGCAGCGAGGAGTCGCCGGCGCAGCGCATCGCGCCGGTCGCTTCGTTCGGCGCCGTCCGGGTCGAAGCGCGATACTGAGATGCCTAGTGGCACGACGCGACACTTATCTAGATGATCGCGCAGCCAGGGCGACGTTCGCGCATACGGTTCGCTGGTGGGGATGATGGCGTCGGCGCTGGCGATGACGCGACGCAGCACAGGCGCGTAGAAGCGCAGCAGCGCCTTCTGCCGCACGACGTCGCTGTGCCAGGTGATCACGGTGCGCTTGGCCCGGCCGAACCACAGATTGCACGCCTCGCCGACGGGGTAAGGCGCGTGCAAGTGGGCGATGTCCGCACCGTCCGTGAGCCGCGCCACGTCACGCGGAAATGCAGCGCTCACCGGCGCGGACTGCACGTTCAGGTGGCGCGGCGCCTTGGTCACGCGCACGCCGTTCAGCGTCTCCGCGATGCGCGTTGGGCTCGGGCTCGTCACGAGCACGTCTACGTGCTGCCCGCGTTGGACTTGCGCCTCGGCCAACTGGCGGATGTGGTTTTCGATGCCGCCCAGCACGGGAAAGTAATCCTTGTAGATGTGGACGATGCGCAGCATGGCATCAGGCCGGACGCGCGCGTTCGATCGCGCTGCGATAGACGTCCATCGTCTGCCGGGCCGTCTCGCGCCAACTGAACCGCGCGGCCTGCTCTAGGCTGCGCGCGCGAAGTTGAGCGCGCAGCGCGTCGTCGTGCAGCACGCGCAGGCATGCCTCCGCGATTGCCTGCGGTTGCTCCGGGTCGAACATCAAAGCCGCGTCGCCGGCGACCTCCGGCAGCGATGAGCAATTCGAACAGGCGACCGGTGCGCCACACGCCATTGCCTCCAGCACGGTCAATCCGAAGCCCTCATGTAGCGAGGGATAGACGAACAGGTCGCAGGCTGAATACAACGCAGCCGCCTGCGCGTCGCTCACGCTGCCGATGAAATGCACCCATTGCTCCATACCCAGCGCTCGGGCGTGCGCCTGCGCCTCGGGGTAGCGCGGGTCCTGGTGGCCGGCGATGACGAGGGGGATGGGAGAGTGGGGAGACGGAAGTGGGGAGTCGAGCGATGCACCTTCAAACTCCAATCGCCAATTACCAATTACTACTCGCCACGCCTCGATCAATCGCACCAGGTTTTTGTGCGGTTTGTTGCTGCCCAAGTAGAGCGCAAAGCGCGGCGGCAGGTCGAAATAGGCGCGGGCGTGCGCGATGTGCGATTCGGCTTGCGGCTGGAAGGCCGGATCGGCGGCCAGCGGGACGACGGCCAGCTTGGCTGCGATCGAGGGAAAGAATCGCGTCAGCTCGCGCGCCGCCGACTGCGAGATCGTAATGATCCGGCGCGAGGCGCCGATCGCGATTTGATGCAAGATGCGAATGCTGAGTTGTGCGCGCAGCGACGGCACATACTGGGGATAGACGAATGAAATCGCATCGAAGATGGTCGTCACCGATGGCGGACGCGTCGCCCGAGGGCGGACGTAGTAGGGATAGTGGATGACCGTCGGGTTTGGCTGAGGCACGACCGGCGCGCGCAGGACGCTGCGAATGTCGAACACCGAGCGACGATATTCCATCCACATCACTTGTTTGCCGCAACGGTTGCGCAAGCCGGCGAGGTCATAGCGTGTATTTCGGGCAGCGGGATCGTGCAACACGATCAGCGCTTCCCCAGTTTCGAGCAGCCCCGGCAGCTCCGCCAGCAGGTTGAAAGCGTAGCGGCCGATGCCGGGAAAGTGATCTTGGACGACGCGGGCGTCGAAGACGACGTTCATGGCTGGTGCGGCGAACGTCGGGCCTCCGGCGGGCCGATCAGTCGGTCGCGCAGGCGGCGATAGGTCAGCCTCGACACCGTGTAGGCCGCGCGCACAATTTCATTAGACGAGATCTTCGATTGCCCGCGCGTCCGGTCCGCGAAGATGATCGGCGTCTCGACGATGCTGAAGCCGAAGCCTTGCACCAAGTTCAACATCTCGATCAAGAAGGAGTAGCCGTTGGAGAAGACTGAGTCAATCGGCACGGTTTGCAGCACGGTGGCGCGGTAGAGGCGAAAGCCGGCGGTGCAGTCGTGCGGTTTCAGGCCGAGTGCAGCGCGCGCGATCAAATTGGCCGCCTTGCTCAGGAAGCGCCGGTGGAACGGATACAACACGTCGCCGCCGGGCACGTAGCGCGAACCGATGACCAGGTCGGCGCGCTCGATGGCGCGCAGCATCGCCGGGATGTAGCGCGGATGATGCGAAAAGTCGGCGTCCATCGTCAGCGCGGCGTCATAGCCGCGATCGAGCGCGAAATGGAAGCCGGCCACGTAGGCCGTGCCCAGGCCAAGCTTGCCGGCGCGATGCACCACGTGCACGCGCGCCTCGCGCGCCGCCCAATCGTCGGCGATGCGGCCGGTGCCGTCCGGCGAGGCGTCGTCCACCACGCAGATATCGAGTGGCAGCGCCAACAGCTCGGGGATCAGCAGGGCGATATTCTCGGCTTCGTTGTATGTGGGCAGGACGACGAGGACGCGCACTCTTTATTGGAATACCTCTTTGACGGCTGCGACTATATCACCTTCGCCTGGCAGGACGAACTGCTCTAATGCCGGGGCATACGGCAATGGCACGTTCTTGGCGGCGACGCGCCGGATAGGTGCGTCGAGATAGTCGAGGGCATGCTCGGCCAGCACGGCGGCGATCTCTGCGCCGGGGCCGCCGCGCTTGTGCGCTTCATGTGCGATCACGACGCGGCCGGTCTTTTTGACGCTGGCGATCAGGGTCGCTGCGTCCAGCGGCACCAGCGTCCGCGGGTCAATCACCTCGCACGAGACGGGACGTGCGTCGTGTGCCAGCGCGTCGGCAGCGGCCAACGCATGCGGCAGCATGCCGCCGATGGCGATGAGGGTGACGTCGCGGCCCTCGCGCACGATGTTGGCCTGGCCGAACTCAATCGTGTAGTCGCCCTCCGGCACCTCGCCCTGCGTGGCGTAGAGCATCTTGTGCTCAAAGAACAGCACCGGGTCTTCGCCGCGAATGGCGCGCTTCAGCAATCCCTTGGCGTCGGCCGGCGTCGCCGGGGCGACGATCTTAAGGCCGGGGATGTTCATGAACCATGACTCGGGGCTTTGCGAGTGTTGAGCCGCAGCCGCGCCGGGCGCGCCGGTAGTGACGCGAATGGTCAGAGGCACGCGCGCCTTGCCGCCGCTCATGTAGCGCGCCTTGGCGACTTGGTTGATGATCTGGTCACCCGCGCAGCCGAGGAAGTCGCCGAACATGATCTCTACGACCGGCCGCATGCCCATCATGGCCGCGCCCAGCGCCGCGCCGATGATGCCCGTTTCGCTGATCGGCGTATCGCGCACGCGCTCCTCGCCGAATTGTTGGAGCAGGCCCTGCGTCACGCCGAACACGCCGCCCATTACGCCGACATCTTCGCCCATGATGAACACGCTGGGATCGCGCGCCATCTCCTCGCGCAGCGCCTGATTGATCGCCTCGCTGTAGGTTAGGGTTGGCATGGATGTGCGCGGATTATGCCGCAACGAAGGCGCCTGCGCCATCGCCGCTCACCTAACAAGCTCCGCATTAACGCGCCTCCAGCGCCTCCCTCGCTCAGGGAGTAAATAAAATTGGATACATGAAGTGTCCAAGATGCCAAAGCGAATCGGTGGTCAAACGAGGCAAGAATCACAGCGGCAGCCAGCGCTACCTGTGCAAGGCCTGCAATCGTCATTTCACCCCTCAGCCCAACCCA
>JANWYN010000124.1 GCA_025055235.1 Candidatus Roseilinea sp.
GATCAACAACCTGATCAACGGTGATGCTGCGCGCTCGCTGCTCACTCTCAGCACGATCCCGCTCAACAGCAAGCTGCCGACCGAGCGCGCGTTGGATTCGCTCGCCTCATTCTGGCTCAACCCCTACACCTTCGGCCGCACGCTCGCGCTGTGCGCTGTGGACTTGTGCATCGAGATTTACCAGGCGCTTCGCCAGCGGGTGCGCAACGTGCGACCTCGGCTCGACCATCGCTTCCCCAGCCCCTACACCGGCCTGCGTGTGATCACCAACGTGCTCCTGCGCGACTTGGCCATCTACGCCGTCATGCAGGAGATCATCCGCGGCGCGCCGGTGATCTACATGTCGTTCGTCGGCTACGACGAGGTGGCGCATCATGCCGGCCCGGACTCGCCAGACGCGATGAACACGCTCAAGGGCTTCGACCGGCACATCCGGCACGTGCAACAGACCATCCGCTACTTCGCGCCGTTCGACTATGACCTGGTCATCTTGTCCGATCACGGCCAATCGTCCGGCGCGACCTTCCGGCAGCGCTACGGCAAGACGTTGCGCAAGCTGATTGACGACCTGACGCGCGCCGACGTGCGTGTAGGCGAAGAAAAGGCGACCGAGGCCGGCCACTCTTTTGTGCAAGTCCTCGTTGCCGAGCTGAACGCGACCAGCCAGCGCCTCAAGTCGCAGGAAGGCCGCCGCATTCGCCGGGCGACGATGCGCGCAACGGCTCGCACGCTCGAAGGGGTGGAGAAGCGCCAGCAGCCGTCAGGCATTCAGGGCGGCGATGACATCATCGTCTGCACGTCAGGCAACCTCGCCCACATCTACTTCAACTCGGTCGGTGAGCATCGCGTCTCGCTGCAGGCCATCGAAGCTGAGCACCCTGGCTTGGTGGATGCGCTGATCCAGCATGAGGGCATTGGATTCGTCGTTGTGGCGAACGATGAAGGTCATGTGCTGGTGCTGGGCAAGCGCGGCGCACGCGACCTTAGCATCGGCGCGGTGACCGGCGAGGATCCGCTGGCGCCCTTCACCGATGGTGACCCGCATCGGCGTGCCGAGCAGTTGCTGCGGCTGGCCCAGTTCGAGAGCTCCGGCGACCTGATCTTGAACAGCGCCCTCTATCCCGACGGCAGCGTCGCCGCTTTCGAGGAGCTAATCGGCTCGCACGGCGGGCTAGGCGGCCAGCAGACGCACGCCTTCATTCTGCATCCGTGTATCGAGCGCACCGACGGCAATCACATCAACAACTCCGTGGACGTCTATGCACTGCTCGAAGCGTGGAAGGGCCGGGGCGATGCGGGCTGAATCGGCGCGTTGCAGCGCCAGCGGATTCCAGCGCATTTAGTCGGCGGCTACGCCGGCCGCTTGTGCATCGGCCTTTTGCTCCGAGAGGCGCACCAGGTCCCAGAACTCGCTCTCGAACTGGCTTTTGCCCTCTTCGCTGGGCAGCACCTTGAACAACGCGCGATACGCCAGATAGAAAGCCACGGCGAACACGACGAACGACGCCAGCGTGAAGGCGATGCGCGTGATCGCGTTCACCTCGGCCACTTGGCTGTTGAACGTCTCCGTGCCGAACGGCGCAGTCACGATGTTCAGGTTGAGCAGGAAGTTGGC
>JANWYN010000089.1 GCA_025055235.1 Candidatus Roseilinea sp.
AACTTCAGCCGATCTTCTTTCCGATCTCCTCGAGCAGGCGCGCGCGCGTCTCCTCCAACGGGATGCGCTCGATCACCGGCGCGAAGAAGCCCTCGACGATCAGCCGGCGCGCCTCGTTGAGCGGGATGCCGCGGCTGCGCAAATAGAAGATCGGCTCTTCTTCAATCGTGCCCACCGTGCTGCCGTGCGTGCAGCGCACGTCGTCGGCCTCGATCTCCAGGCCGGGGATCGAATCGGCGCGGCTGCGCTTGGAGAGCTGCAGGTTACGGTTGGCCTGATAGGCATCGGTCTTCTGCGCGCCGGGGAAGACGCGGATGTTGCCGCGCCACACCGTGCGCGCCTCGTCGCGCAGCGCCGCCTTGTAGAGCAGGTCGCTCTTGCACGCCTCGGCGATGTGGTTCTGTTGCGTGTCGTAGTGCAACTGCTGGCGGCTGTCGGCGAAGTACACTCCGCTCAACAGCGCTGTGCCGCGCGGGCCGACCAGGTCGGCCTCGATCAGGCTCTTGGTGAACTTGCTGCCTACGCCGCCGATCACCCAGTGCAGCGTGGCTTCCTCACCCACTTTCGCGCGCTCGGTCGAGAAGTTGTACACGTTGCGGCCCCAGTCCTGGATGCTGACGTAGTCCAACTCGGCGCCTTTGCCCAGCATGATTTCGACCACGCCGTTGTACATGGCTTGATGTGGGCCGGTGGGCGAGGCGAAGTCCTCGATCAGCGTTGCCTTAGCATCTTCCTCTAGCACGACCAGCGTGTGGTTGAAGCCGGCGAGCTGATCGGCGGCCATGCGAATGGTGGTGCGCAGCGGCCTGTCTACGCGGACGCCGGCCGGCACGTACAAGAGCGTGCCGTAGCGCACGAAGATCCCGTGCATCGCGGCGTAGTAAGTGTCGTTCAGCTTGACGCACTGCGTCATCAGCCACTCATCCAGCAGGCGTTGGTGCTTCTTCATCGCCGTCTGCAGGCTGGTGAAGATGACGCCTTGCTGCGTCAGCCCGGCGGGCAGGCGCGAGCGCTTCACGTCGAGCACGGTGTTGGCCGGCGTGATGCCGGATAGGATCACGTCGAGCTTGAACGTGCTGAGGTCCACGCGCCGCCACAGCTCGTCGTGCCGGTTGGGAGCCGGCGTATCGCGGAACACGCGCAGCGCTTCCAGTCGCCGCGCCAGCAGCCACGCCGGGTCGCCCAGCGCAGCCGAATACGCCTCGACGAACTCGCGGCTCAGCTCGCCGGCCTTTACCACCGGCGCCGGTTTCAATACAGGTTGAGCAACTGCCATGATTAACCGACCGTACCCTCCATTTGCAGCGCAATGAGGCGGTTCATCTCAACCGCGTACTCCATCGGTAGCTCTTTCACCAGCGGTTCGATGAAGCCGGAGACCACCATGGTGCTGGCTTCTTCCTCGCTGATGCCACGGCTCATGGCGTAGAAGAGCTGCTCCTCGCCGATCTTGCTCACGCTGGCCTCGTGGCCGATGACCACGTTGTCGGTGTCCACCTCGATGTAGGGATACGTATCGCTGCGGCTGCGCTCGTCGAGCAGCAGCGCGTCGCACACCACGTTGCTGCGGCTGTGCTCGGCGTCGCGATACACCTTGAGCAGGCCGCGGTAGCTGGTGCGCCCGCCGTCCTTGCTGATGGACTTGCTGACGATCTTGCTGGTGGTGTTCGGCGCAGCGTGCACGACCTTGCCGCCGGCATCCTGGTGCTGGCCGCGGCCGGCGAAGGCGATCGAGAGGATCTCGCCATGTGCGCCCGGCTCCATCAAATACACGGCCGGATACTTCATGGTGAGCTTGGAGTTGTGGACGATGAACCCTTGCGAGATGAAGTTGCCGGTTTCCTCGACCTCGATATCCCAGGTAGGAACAGGTTCGGCGCTCGCTTCGGAGATGGTGACATCAACCACTTCGACGCTATCGGGCAGCACGATCTGCGAGCGACCGATCCGGCGCCGGTGCTGCAACTTAGCCGGCGCGCAAGACTCGGCTGCCTGGCGGAGCACCGGGCTGACGCGCTGCAGCAGGCGCTCGTCCAAGGGGAAGCTCAAGCGATGCGCGCCGTGGGCCGTGCATTCGACGCCCATGATCTTTACCCGGCGCGGTTGATCGAACTCAGTGTAGAGATGCGCAGTGATTCCCAGCGTCGTCAGCAACGATGCGACATCCTCGAGCAATCTGCGATTGGATGACTTGATTACGAAGTTGCGATTGGGCAACACATGGCCATCGGCATCCAGGTATCCGGCGATGAATGACACGCGTTGCGACTCGGGCAACGACCACACCCATTCGGGCACGCGCTTTTCGCCGGCCTTACCCTCGAAGCCGTTGAGCATCAGCAACTCAGCCAGCTCTTTGCTGCTCCAGGAGATGTGATTGCCGTCGGCGCGTTCGGTCGGTTCAGCCTCAAGAATCGCTGATACGGTTCCTAGCAACCGCTCCCTGGCGCGATCGTTGGCCGGCGTGGCAAAGCCAACCTTCGCCCAACGAATGACGCCCTCGGTCTTAGCCTCTCGGACGTCCAGATTGCCGTCGCCGATCCAATAACCGAACAACCACATCAAATCGTCGGTGGTCTCCGTCACATTCATCAAGCGCGCCTGGCGCGTGCGCGTTGCCGTGAGTGAATCGGCATACTGATTGAAGGTGTTGAAGGTTGTAGTCGTCGTCGGCAATCGCAAAGAATAGGGGGCGCCGTAGTCTAGCGAGGTGCGTGGCACAATGGCTTGATTCAGATGGTCGGCGCGCACGTAGGCTAGCCGGTATCGCCCTGACTTCTTCGCGGCGCTCGGATCATAGACATACGAGTAGAAAGGATGGTTGGCCGTCACGCGCAACTTGCGTTCACCGACAGACACCGTGTGCACGCGCTGATAGCCGGAGAAGCGCTTGGCCAGGACGCGACGGAAGCATAGCTGGCCGGCGCGTTCATCGTAGGAAAGCACCTGGTCGCCCACGTTGAGCGACTCGATCGTCTTGAGGCCTTCCGGCGTGATCACCGTCGAGCCTTCGGCCAGACAGCCCAGATTGCCATCTACCCACTCCATCGTCGCGCCTTCGTAGGCCGCAGCGCGCTTGGTCACCAGGTTGTAAACGTTGGTGGACCAATTCTGGATGGTGGTGTAGCGGCAACGCGCGCCCTTCTTCACGATGATCTCGACCACGGCGCTGTGCAGCGAGTCGCTGGAATACACCGGCGCGGTACAGCCTTCGACGTAGTGCACTTGCGCGCCTTCGTCCACAATGATCAGCGTGCGCTCGAACTGGCCAACGTTCTTGGCGTTGATGCGGAAGTAGGCCTGCAGCGGCATCTCGATCTTCACGCCCGGCGGGACGTAGATGAACGAGCCGCCCGACCACACCGCGCTGTTGAGCGCCGCGAACTTGTTGTCGGTGTAGGGGACGATGGTGCCGAAGTACTGGCGGAAGAGTTCCGGATACTCGCGCAGGCCGCTGTCGGTGTCGAGGAAGATCACGCCTTGCGCCTCCAGCTCTTTGGCCAGGTTGTGATAGATCACCTCCGACTCGTACTGCGCGCCCACGCCGGCCAGGTACTTCTTCTCCGCTTCGGGGATGCCCAGCCGGTCGTAGGTGTCTTTGATCTCCTTCGGCAACTCCTCCCACGAACTGGCCTGCTTGTCGGTCGGTTTGATGTAGTAGTAGATGTCGTCGAAGTTGATGTCCTTGAGCGCTTCGCCGCCCCAGTTGGGCATCGGCTTGCTGTTGAAAGCAGCGAGGGCAGCCAGCCGGAAGCGGGTCATCCACTCCGGCTCACCCTTCATCCACGAGATCTCTTTGACGATTTCCTCATCCAGGCCCTTGCGGCTCTTGAATGCGTAGTTCTCCGGCTCGTAGAAGCCGTATTTCTGCAGGTATTCTTCATTCACCGAAACCTGCGACTTTTCTTCTGCCATGCTCACACCTCCTCCGGCTCCTTCAGCCAGTCGTAGCCCTTTTCCTCCAAGTGCAGCGCCAGCTCCGGCCCGCCGCTCTCCACGATTCGGCCGTCAATCAGCACGTGCACGAACTGCGGCTTGATGTAGTTCAGCAGGCGCTGGTAGTGCGTGATCACCAGCACGCCCATCTGCGGGTTATTGCGATGCAGCGTGTTCACGCCATCGGCGACGATGCGCAGCGCGTCAATGTCCAGGCCGGAATCGGTCTCGTCCAGGATGGCCAACTCGGGCTTGAGCATTGCCATCTGCAGGATCTCGGCGCGCTTCTTCTCGCCGCCGCTAAAGCCATCGTTCAGGTAACGTCCGGCGAAGGAGTTATCCACTTTGAGCATCTGCAACGCTTCGCGCAGTTGCTTGGTGAAGACCGGGATCGGCACGCCTTTCACATCGGGCGGCAGCACGCCGCCGTTCTTCGCCGCGGCCTCGGCCTTGATGCGCGCGTTGATGGCCGTGCGCAGGAAGTTGGCCACCGTCACGCCCGGGATGGCGACCGGATACTGGAAGGCCAGGAAGATGCCGGCGCGGCCGCGCTCGTCGGCCTCCATCTCCAGGATGTTCTGGCCCTTGAAGACCACTTCGCCGCTGGTCACTTCATAGCCGGGGTGACCCATCAACGCATAGGCCAGCGTGCTCTTGCCGCTGCCGTTCGGCCCCATGATGGCATGAATCTCTCCGGGGTTGATCTTCAGGCTAAGCCCCTTGAGGATCTCACGATCGGTATCGGCGATTTTGACGTGCAAGTCCCTGATCTCGAACCATGTGTCCATAGATGTTTGCTCCGGTAAAGCCATGATGTGCCTTCTTAACTCATGTTACGCAGTTCCGCCCAACGACTCAGAATCGCGGGCAACTCAAGGCAAAGTCCGCTTTTGCGGACTAGACCGCCGGTCGTCGAAAGGCAACTTTGCTTCGCGTAGCGCGATTTCCCATCGCCGCGCAACGCGAATGCTGATGAAGATCGCAGCTCGGCGCGACGGCGGTATCAACTTCGCATAAACCTAAATTTGACAGCAGTATAACTTGAAGTGAAGCATGCTGTCAATGGTTTTCAACCAGAGCGTATCAGTTGCAGCTAAGCGCTGGCTGAGAGGCTCATTCGCCGCCTGAGGAGGCGACCCGAACGGCCTGGTGTGATTCGCTCATCGCGGACAACCGCGACATGACGGCGATCACGCCGGCGAACAGCGCCAGCAGCGTGATCAGCTTGGCCAGCGGCGAGAGCGGCAATAGTGCCGTGCCACCCAACAGCGCGCAAGCGCCGGCATACAGCGCAACGATGCGCGATGCCGGCCAGCCCTGGTCAATCAGGCGCAGGTGTAAGTGGCCGCGATCCGAAGCAGCCGGGCTGCGCTTGCGCCGGAAGCGATCGAGGATTTGCCACAGCACGTCGGCGATCGGCAATCCCATCACCAACAGCAACAGCGCGATCTTCGCCCCACCGATGATGCCGATGCACGCCAACACGTAGCCGAGGTAGAGTGCACCCCCGCCGAGGAAGATCTTGGCCGGCGGCCAGTTGAAGACCAGAAACCCGAACAGCGTCCCGATCAGTGCCGCTGGCAACAACGCCACGCTGTATTGCCCCTCGCGCCACATGTGAATCGCGACGACACTCGCAGCGACCACCCCGACGGTCGAAGCCAGCCCATCCACGCCGTCGAGGAAATTCACCGTATTCATCATGCCCAGGAACCAGAACAGCGACAGGCCGGTGACCACGGTGTAGCCGGCGATCGGCCCGAAGGTCTCCGGCGCGGTCAACACCACTTCCTGGCGCGTGAACGGGTTGGTGAATCGCTCGATGAAGATCTGGCTGGTGATGGCGACCAACGCCGCAAACGCTTGTAGCCCGAACTGCGTCCGGGGCGACAGGTTGAACTTGTCGTCGGCGATGGCCAACGCGAAGACCACGCCGCCGCCGGCGATCAGCCCGGCGAAGCGCAGCCCCTCGTTCGGATCGAGCGACGGCACGCCGAACGACCGGCCGATCAACGCAGCCAGCGTGAATGCGCCGAACAGCGGGATCACGCCCAAGCGCGACGTGCGCTGGGCATGCCTGCGCCGGCCGCCGGGCTCATCGGCGATGCCGAGGTGCAACCCCAACCGGGCAGCCAGGGCGGTGAGGGCCAGCGACGCGACGAAGGCGATCAGCCACGTGGCGAGCGAGGCAGCAAGCGGCACGGCTGCCATTGTAAATCGTCGCTATAGCGCGGCCAGCACGAGCGACAACGTGACCACGCTGGCCAGGTTGGAGAAGAGCACCGTCGCCGTGACGAATTCGGGCAGGACGTCGTTCTCCATGGCGATGATGGAGACCAGCACTGCCGCCGGCATGCTGGCCTGCAGGATGCCGACATTGCGCTCTAACGTCGGCAGATCGAAGAACCCCACCAGCGCGAACGCCAGCAGCGGCCCGGAGACCAGACGGATGCCCGCCGCCATGAGCATATCGAAACTGATCCGCGGGATGCCGGCGTTCGCGAACTGCGCACCGAGGGCGATCAGCATGATCGCGATCATCGCCACCGCCAGCAGCTCGATCGCCCGCGTCGCGAAGGCCGGCAGTTGTACGCCGGCGGCGTTGACGAGCAGCGCCGGGACGAGCGCGATCAGTGACGGCGTGCGCACCACCTGGGCGAGTGCGCGAGCCGGGCTGCCGCGTCCCGAATTTGCCAGCATCACGCACAGCACGAAGGCGAAAATCAAGTTGGCGAGGAAATACACCGTCGCCGGCAACAACGCCTCCCCGCCCTGGGCGAACTGCGAGATGGGCAGCCCGAAGTTGCCCACGTTGCCGAAGGCAGCGATCATCATGTAGGCTGCGGTCATCTTGCGCCCACGCCGGAGCAGGCGGGCGACCGCGAAGGCGATCATGACCGATCCGGCATAGACCAGAGTGATGAAAGCCACCATGCGCGTCGCCAGCGCAGCCTCAATGCGCGCCGTGCTGATCAGGTGGAACACGAACGCCGGCGTGAGCACGTAGTAGGCGAGGCGTGAGAGCGTCCGGCCCTCCAGCCGCAACTGCCGTGTCGCGACGTAGGCGATGCCGAGGATGATGAAGACCGGCGCGAGGACGTTGATGAAGACGGCGAGCAACTGCAACATGCAGGGAGCGAGACGTGAAGAAGCCCGGCCTCCGCATCAGGAAACCGGGCTTCCGAACGGCATGAACGGCGCGCCGGCCTAGGCCATCGCCGACTCAAACAGCGGGCCGTCGGTGCCGGACTTGACGGGTTGTGCGTCAATCGGCTTGATCTCGACGTTCGTCGAGCCGACCACCTGCTCCATCGGCGTGAACGTGAGCTTGCCGTCGGCCAGGTCAATCAAGATGCGGGTGTTATCTGTGAAGCGGCCGGAGAGCAGGCCGTCCGACAGCACGTCTTCCACCTCGCTCTGGATGACGCGGCGCAGCGGGCGCGCGCCGTAGTCGGGGTCATAGCCCTTCTGCGACAGATACGACTTCGCTTCGTCGGTCACCTCGAGCGTGATGTTGTGCTCGCTGAGGCGCTTCTGCACCTTGTTCAGCTCCAGCGTGACGATCTGGCCGATTTGCTCCTTGGTCAGCGGGCGGAACACAACCGTGGCGTCCACGCGGTTGAGGAACTCCGGCCGGAACAGGCGTTTGAGCTGGCCGAGCAGCTTCTCCTTCACCTCGGCGAATTGCTCCTCGGCCGCCTTCTGCTCGTCGCGCTTGACGTTGAAGCCGAGCTTGCTCTCGCGCTTGATCAACTCGGCGCCGATGTTGCTGGTCATGATGATGCAGGTGTTGCGGAAGTCCACCTTGCGGCCGCGTGCGTCGCTCAGCCGGCCTTCCTCCATGATCTGCAGCAGCATGTTGAACACGTCTGGGTGCGCCTTCTCGATCTCATCGAACACCACGATGGTGTACGGCCTGCGGCGCACAGCCTCCGTCAACTGACCGGCATCGTCATAGCCGATGTAGCCGGGCGGCGCACCGACCAGCCGCGAGACGGTATGGCGCTCCATGAATTCGCTCATGTCGAGCACCAGCAGGGCATCTTCGCTGCCGAAGAGCTGCTCGGCCAGTGCCTTGGTCAATTCGGTCTTGCCGACGCCGGTCGGGCCGAGGAAGATGAACGAACCCATCGGGCGCTTGGGGTCTTTCAGGCCCACGCGTGCGCGGCGCACGGCACGCGCAATCGTCTCGATCGCTTCGTCCTGGCCGACGATGCGCTTGTGCAGCTCCTCCTCCAGGTGCACCAAGCGCTCGCTCTCCGAGGCCGCGATGCGCTTGACGGGGATGCCGGTCCACATCGAGACCACCTCGGCGATATCGTCGGCGCTGACCTCCGGCCCTTCGGTCTCGTGGTCGAAGTTCGAGCGCAACTGCTCGATCTGCTCCTGCAGTTCGCGCTCGCGTTCGCGCAGGGCGGTGGCTTCCTCATAGCGCGCCTCGGCGTATAGGTCTTCGCGCTCTTTCTGGATCTGGCGCAGCTCGCGGAAGGCGCGTTGCAGGTTGATGGACTGCGGCGACTTGTACATGCGGACGCGCGAGGCCGATTCGTCAATCAGGTCAATCGCTTTGTCCGGCAAGTAACGATCCGGCACATAGCGCGACGAGAAGTGCACTGCGGCCCGCACGGCCTCGTCGCTGATGCGCAGTTTGTGGTGTGCTTCGTAGGCGCTCTTCACGCCCTGCAGGATCTCGATGGCCATCTCCGGCGTCGGCTCTTCCACATATACGGGCTGGAAGCGCCGCTCCAGGGCGGCATCGCTCTCGATGTATTTGCGGTATTCGTTCAGCGTGGTCGCGCCGATGCACTGGAATTCGCCGCGGGCCAGGGCCGGCTTCAAGATGTTGGCGGCGTCCACGCTGCTGCCGGCCGATCCGGCGCCGACGAGCATGTGCACCTCGTCAATGAAGAGGATCGTATCGCTAATCTTCACCTCTTCGATCACGCGCTTCAGGCGCTCCTCGAACTGGCCGCGATACATGGTGCCGGCGACGAGCGAGCCCACGTCGAGCTGCATCACGCGCTTGCCGAGCAGCGGCTCCGGCGTCTGGCCGTTCACGATGCGCTGCGCCAGGCCCTCGACGATGGCCGTCTTGCCCACGCCGGGCTCGCCGATGAGCGAGGGGTTATTCTTCGTGCGCCGCGCCAAAATCTGGATCACGCGCTCGATCTCGGTCTCGCGACCGATTACGGGATCGAGCTTGCCCTGCTCGGCTAACGCCGTCAGGTCGGTCGCCAGTTGATCGAGCGCCGGCGTCTTGGGACGCTCCTTCTTCTGGCTGACCAAGGCCGAAGCAGCCTTCGCGCCTTCCGGCTGCTCTTGCTGGATGGCCCGCATAGTCTCGCGGCGGATGCGATCCGGCGTGAGGCCGAGCTGGCGCAACACATCAATGGCCACGCCGTCGCCGTGGCGAATCAATCCCAGCAGCAGGTGCTCGGTGCCGATGTAGGAGTGGCTGAGCTTGCGCGCTTCCTCCACAGCGAACTCCAACACCTGCTTGGTGCGCGGCGTAAGTTCGGGCTTGGTAGACGGGGCGCGCCGCCCGGCGCCCGTCATCCGCTCGACCATCTCGGCCACACGGTCGGGCTTCGCGCCCAACTCGCGCAGCACGCGGCCGGCGATGCCATTTTCCTCTTTAACGATTCCCAACAGCAGGTGTTCGGTGCCGATGTAGTTGTGGGACAAGCGTTCGGCCTCGTCGTTCGCGATTTGCAAGACGCGCCGTGCGCGTTGGTTGAAGCGATCTATTTTGCCTGCCACAGGTTCACCTCTCCTGGAATCTTAATCCATGCTATTAGAGCGACCTTAACACAAAGTAACGAAGTGAAGCGACGCCGGACGAAAGCCGACAGCGAAAAAGCGCAAGGGCGCAACCGGATTGCGCCCTTGCTGTTCAATCGGCATCTGCAGGTGACGGTTCGGCGACAGACTCGCTACTGCCGCTCACCGCATCATCCACGACATCCTGGACGACGGCCTGGTCTTCGTCCAGAACTTCCGCCTGCCAATCCGTATCTGCATACTCCGGCCGGTTCACCCGCCGCAAGCTGAGCGCGATGCGGCGCTGCTCCGGCTCTACGCGCAGCACGCGCAGGGTGAGCACCTGGCCTTCTTTCACCAGCTCACGCGGGCTGTTGATCGGCTTGTCGCTCAATTCGCTGAGGGGGATTAGCCCTTCGATGGCTTCGTCGTCCTTCAAGCGGGCGAAGACGCCGTGCTTATGATGCACCTTGATCACCTCAGCTTCGAGCAACTGGCCCGGCTTGTATTTCTTGCCGATGGCCTGCCATGGGTCCGGCGCGAGCGCCTTGAGGCTCAAGCCGATGCGGCCGGTTTCTCTCTCGACGTTGATCACCTTGACGCTGACCTTGTCGCCTTCTTTCACCACCTCGCTCGGATGTTTGATCCGGGCGTGCGAGAGTTCGGTCAGATGGATCATGCCATCGGCGCCGCCGAGATCTACGAACACGCCGAAATCTTTGACGCTGCTGACGACGCCTTCCAGCGTCTGGCCGACTTCGATGTTGCTGAGCAGCTTCTCCTTTTGGGCCTGGCGCGCTTCTTTGCTGGCGGCGCGTTCGCTCAGGATCAGGCGATTGCGCTCGCGATCAATCTCGATCACTTTGATCAGCGTTTTCTGGCCGACCAACTTCTGGAAGCGCTGCTCAGGAGGCAAGCTCTCGTCGCCCAGCATCCGCTGATGCGCCACGCTGAGTTGCGAAGCCGGAACGAAACCGCGCAGCCGGCCCACCTTGATGATGACGCCCCCCTTGTTGAAGCCGGCGATCATCGCTTCGATCGCCTCTTGCTTCTCGAACAGCTCCTCGGCATAGCGCCAATCCTTCTCCGAGATCGCCTTGCTCATCGAGAGCACGACGTTGCCGTTTTGATCTTCCGGCTGCACGACGTAGGCGAAAACCTCGTCACCCACCTTCAGGCTGTTGCGCACGTCTTTGGGGAGCGCTTCGATGTCTTTGCTCGATACGATGCCCTCAGACTTCCCGCCCAACTCGACCAAGATCTCGCGATCGCTGATCGAAATGATGCGCCCCGATACTAGTTGATCTTTTTCGAAGTTGCTCACCTTCGCCTGAAATTGGTCGAGCAACTGCGAAAAGTCATCTTCCCCCTGCTTCGGGTTGTTAGCCTGGGGGGTTCCTTGATTCTCCATACTTTCGGTGTCTTTCCTTCGGCGTGAGTTTGCGAAATTATACCTGAGCGTAAGATGAGAGAAATTCAAGGAGTGCATTCGC
>JANWYN010000099.1 GCA_025055235.1 Candidatus Roseilinea sp.
GGATTTGAACGCGGCGGCGCGCTGCGGTATCACAGTCATGCGCGTGGCGAACTATTCCCCCTATGCGGTGGCCGAGTTCGCCGTCGCGCTGCTGCTGGCAGTCAACCGCAAAATCCATCGCGCCTACAACCGCACGCGCGAGGGCAACTTTCTGCTCGATGGCTTGCAGGGCCGCGACATCCACGGCAAGACCGTCGGCGTGGTCGGCACCGGCCGCATCGGCGCGGTGTTCGCCCGCATCATGGCTGGCTTCGGCGTGACGCTGCTCGGCTACGATGTCGCGTCTAACCCCGAATGCGTCCAGCTCGGCATGCGCTATGTCACGCTGGACGAGCTACTCGCGCAGTCCGACGTCGTCAGCTTGCACGCCCCGCTCTTGCCTAGCACCTATCACATCATCAACGCCGAGGCGCTAGCGAAGATGAAGCCCGGCGCGATCCTGATCAACACCAGCCGCGGCGCGCTGGTGGACGCCGAGGCGCTGATCGAGGCGCTCAAGTCCGGCCGCATCGGCGCCGTCGGCCTCGACGTGTATGAGGAAGAGGACGGCCTGTTCTTTCGCGACCGCTCCGACCAGATCATCACCGACGACGTGTTCGCCCGGCTGATGACCTTCCCCAACGTGCTGATTACCGGCCACCAGGCCTTCTTCACGCACGAAGCGCTGGCGCAGATCGCCGAGACGACCATCCGCAACCTGAGCGATTTTGAGGCCGGCCGCACTAACGAAAATGCATTGCAACCTCGCTAGCATCTGAGCGATGCCATCGCTGGGTGTGCAGCATCCTCCTAAACCGCTGGCGTATCAAGAATCGCCGGAGGCCGTGCTGGCGCGCTTGGGCGCCGATCCCAAACGTGGCCTGGCTACAGCCGAGGCTGCGGCGCGCCTGCGCCAATCCGGTCCGAACGAATTGGAATCGCCGCCGGCGACACCAGCCTGGCGCAAGTTCCTCGCCCAGTTCCAAAGCCCGCTTGTGCTCTTGTTGTTGGTCGCTACGCTCATCTCGTTCGTCGCCTGGTTGATCGAGCGCGAATCTGAGCTGCCGTTTGAGGCCATCGCTATCCTTGCCATCGTGCTGTTGAATGCTGTGCTGGGCTTCATCCAAGAGGAGCGCGCCGAGCGATCGGTCGCGGCGCTCAAGGCAATGTCGGCGGCGATGGCGACGGTAGTGCGCGATGGCCAGCGCCGGAAGATCCCGGCGCGTGAGGTCGTGCCCGGCGACATCCTGCTGGTGGAAGAAGGCGACACCATCGCGGCGGACGCGCGACTGATCGAGGTGACCAGCCTGCAGGTCGCCGAAGCTGCGCTGACCGGCGAGAGCTTGCCTGTCGCGAAGTCGCTCGCCGCGATTCACGACGAAGTCGGACTGGGCGACCGCCGGAATATGCTCTTCGCCGGCACCGCAGCAACCTATGGCCGTGCCCGCGCCGTCGTCACCGCCACCGGCATGCAGACCGAAATGGGCAAGATCGCCGGCCTGCTGCAACGCACCGAGGACACCTCGACGCCGTTGCAAGCCGAGATCGAGCGCGTCGGGCGAGCGTTGGGCCTAGCGGTGATCGTCATCGCCGTCATCATCGTCGTTGCGGTCTTCCTTACGCAGCGGGTGACCACGTTGAAGGCAATTGTGGATGTGTTGATCGTCGGCGTATCGCTGGCAGTGGCTGCCGTGCCGGAGGGGTTAGCGACCGTTCTGACCATCGTGCTGGCGCTGGGCATGCAGCGCATGGCCCGGCGCAATGCCATCGTGCGCAAATTGGCTGCTGTGGAGACGCTGGGTTCGGCCAGTGTGATCTGCACCGACAAGACCGGCACGCTCACCTGCAACGAGATGACCGTGCGGACGGTGGTCACGGCTAGCGGGCGCGTCGAGTTCAGCGGCATCGGCTATGTGCCCGAAGGCCAGGTGATGACCCCAGATGGCCAACCACTCAATGATCCGATCTTGCGCGCTGAGGTCGAATACGCTCTGCGCGCCGCCGATCTGGCTAACAACAGCGTGCTGCAACAACGCGATGGCCGGTGGGTCGTGCAGGGCGATCCCACCGAGGGCGCGCTCCATGTAGCAACCGCGAAACTCGGCTTGCAACACGATGTGCTCGAGCAGCGCTTCACGCGCATCGGCGAGGTGCCGTTCTCCTCGGAACGCAAATTGATGAGCACGGTGCATGCCGACGCGCAGAAGCCGGAACGCGCCGTGATCTTCGCCAAAGGCGCGCCGGATGTGTTGCTGGCCCGCTGTTGCGCCGAACGCGTCGGCGAAGACGTGCGCCCGTTGACCGACGCGCGGCGTCGCGAGATTCAAGCGTGCATAGACCGGCTCGCCGGCGAGGCGCTGCGCACGTTGGGTGTAGCCTTCCGCACCCAGCCACGCGACCGGGTCGGGGATGGCGCGATTGGCGAGGAGATCGAGCGCGATTTTGTCTTCCTCGGCCTGATCGGGATGATTGACCCACCGCGGCCTGAAGCAAAGGACGCCGTGGCCCGCGCGCAGCAGGCCGGCATCCGCGTCATCATGATCACCGGCGACCATCCGCTGACGGCCCAGGCCATCGCAACCGAATTAGGCATTGCCGCGCCCGGCAGTCGGGTCATGACTGGCGCAGAGCTGGCTAAGCTAGATGAATCGGCGTTGCGCGAGGCCGTGCGCGAGGTCTCGGTCTATGCGCGCGTTAGCCCAGAGCACAAACTGCTGATCGTGCGCGCGTTGAAGCAGAACGGCGACGTGGCAGCGATGACCGGCGATGGCGTGAACGACGCGCCGGCGCTCAAGCAGGCCGATATCGGCGTGGCAATGGGCATCACCGGCACGGATGTGTCCAAAGAGGCCGCTGACATGATCCTTACCGATGACAACTTCGCCTCCATCGTCGCAGCGGTCGAGGAGGGGCGCACCATCTTCTCCAACATTCGCAAGTTCCTGCGCTACCTGCTGTCATCCAACATCGGTGAGGTGATGACGATGTTCTTTGGGCTGGTGTTCGCGACGGCGCTTGGACTATCGGCGGAGCATGACGGCGCGCTGGTGTTGCCGCTGTTGGCCACGCAGATACTCTGGATCAACCTGGTGACCGATAGCGGTCCGGCGCTGGCGCTGGGGGTGGATGCGCCGGCGGCCTACTTGATGCGCCGGCCGCCGCGCCCGCGCAACAAAGGCGTGATTGATCGCGAGATGTGGGTGGGGCTGTTCTTCGTCGGCACGGTCATGGCGTTGGGCACGTTGTTCGTGTTCGACTACGCGCTGGCCGGCGGGTTGATCCCCAGCACAGGCGACATGGCCCACGCCCGCACAATGGCCTTCAACACGCTGGTGCTGTTCCAACTGTTCAACGTTTTCAACGCGCGTTCGGATCGCGAGAGCGCGTTCCATGGGCTGTTCCGCAATCCTTGGCTGTGGCTCGCCGTCGCGCTCTCGCTCTTCCTGCAAGCGCTCGTCGTCCACGTACCGTTTCTGCAGCGCGCCTTCAGCACCGTTGCGTTGTCGCCGGGCGATTGGCTCGTGTGCATTGTCGTTGCCAGCAGCGTAATCTGGGCGCGCGAGTTGTTCAAGTTGGTCGTTCGCCGCGCGCGATTCGGCTAAACTTCCTCGCGGGGGCTAGTTGCCCGTTCACGCAGTAAGCCAGGCGGGGGCGTGCTACGCATCTCCGCCGGCTGGCGTTTCAGATGGAGGATGACACAGATGAAGACGATCATGACGCGAGGGAAGTTCGAGGGCATCAACGCCTGTGCCGACGCGCGCGGGGTCATCGCGGCCGCGGCGATGGACCAGCGCGGTTCGCTGCAGAAGGCGATTGCCAAGGCGCGCGGCGCGGACGGCGTCGCCACGGCTGAAGACCTGACTGCCTTCAAAACGGCCGTCACTAAGATCCTCACCCGGCACGCCAGCGCGATCTTGATAGATCCGGAGTATGGCCTGCCGGCGCTGAAGGAGAAAGATCCGGGCGCGGGCGTGCTGCTGGCCTACGAGAAGACCGGCTACGACGCCAACGTGAAAGGCCGGCTGCCCGATCTGCTGAGCGAGTGGAGCGTGCGGCGGCTGACGGAGGTCGGTGCGAATGCGGTCAAGGTGCTGTTGTATTACAACCCCTACGACGAGCCGCGCATCAACACCATCAAACATGCCTTCATCGAGCGCGTGGGCGCGGAGTGCGCTGCGAACGACATCCCGCTCTTTCTCGAACCGATCTACTACGAGGATGGCTTGGATGAAGTCGAGCTGGCTAAGAAGAAGCCGGACGCCGTCGCGCGCTACATGGCCGAGTTCTCCAAGCCGCGCTACGGCGTGGATGTGCTCAAGGTCGAGATCCCTTTCAACATCAAGTATGTGGAGGGCTCGCGCGCCTACGCCGGCACGGCGGTGTATACCAAAGCCGACGCGCTGCGCGCCTTTCGCGAGGCGGCCGGCGCGGCAAAGAAGCCGTTCATCTACCTCAGCGCCGGCGTGAGCGACGCGGTGTTCATAGAGTCGCTGGAGTGGGCGGCGGAGGCCGGCGTGAACTTTGCCGGCGTATTGTGCGGCCGGGCGACGTGGCAGGAGGGCATCCCCGTCTTCGCCCAGCAGGGCTACGACGCGCTCGAAGCGTGGTTGATGGACAAGGGCGTGCGCAACATTACCGCGCTGAACGAGACGCTGGCCCGCGGCGCGCATCCATGGTGGGACGCCTACGGCGGGCGCGAGAATATCGAGGTAGTAGGGTAATACGACAATCAAAGGGTCAGACCGCTCCGAGCGGTCTGACCCTTGTGTTATTCACTCTGCCGTCGTGTCCACCAGCTCGGCGCCAGGAGCGTGGTTCTTGACCGAAGTGATGCCGTTCTCCATCGCCGAAGTCGAGGAGTACATCTGGCTGCGGCCGATGACGACGCCGTTGGCCGCTTTGAGCGCGAAGTAGGGCTTGCCCCCGCTCGACGTCCGGCGTTCGAACCGCTCGTCCAACGGCGCGTTCGTGCGCACCGACTCGATGCCGTTCAGTGCGCTACGCCGATCGGCATAGGTCTCGCTGGTGAAGATGACGCGCCCGTTGGACGCGATCAGGTTGAACATGTATTCGCCGTTGTTGGAGGTCTTGAGTTCGAACTTGCCGGGCATGTCTACGTTTCTCCTTGAGATTCGATCTGATCTCGATTGCGGCAATCTTATCGCATCGCGGGCGCAGCGCGCAAATCGTTCTATCGGGGCGAAGCGCCAGGAGTGCGTACCTCTTCAGTCAGCAAGCGGAGCAGGGTGAGCCAGTCTTCCTCGTCGCCGGGGCGAAATGCGCCAGGCCGTAGCCGGCGGCCGGTTGCGGCGGTGCCAGCCGGTCGAAGCGCGTGAAGCCCATCCGCAACCGAGGCGTGGAGTCGGCCATTCAGGTTAAAACTTCCGGCTCCACTCCTTCGGCCAGCGCTCGACGACGACTTTGGTCTCGGTGTAGAACTCCACGCCGTGGATGCCCTGGGCGTGCAGGTCGCCGAAGAAGCTCTCGCGCCAGCCGCTGAAGGGGAAGAAGGCCATCGGCGCGGCCACGCCCACGTTGATGCCGACGTTGCCGGTGTTCACTTCGTAGCGGAACTGGCGCGCTGCAGCGCCGCTGCTGGTGAAGATGCACGCCATGTTGCCGTAGCTGCGGTCGTTGACCAGGGCGATCGCTTCCTCGATCGTCTCGGCGTGCATCAGGCTGAACACCGGGCCGAAGATCTCGGTGCGGGCGATCTCGCTCTTGGGCGGCACGTGGTCGAGGATGGTGGGGAAGATGAAGTTGCCGTCTTCGTAGCCCTTTACCTTCTTGTTGCGGCCGTCCACCAGCACCTGCGCGCCTTCTTGCTCGCCCAGCGCGATCAGCCTTTCGATGCGCGCCTTGCTCTCCGCAGTGATGACCGGGCCCATCTCCACGCCCGCGTCCAAGCCGTAGCCGACCTTGCGCGAGGCGGCGATATCGGCCAGTTGCTCGACGAAGATGTTGCGCGCCTCGCCGACCGTGATGCCGACCGAAGCGGCCAGGCAGCGCTGGCCGGCGCAGCCAAAGGCCGAGTCGGCCACGATGCGCGTGGTCATGTCCATGTCGGCATCCGGCATGATGACGACCGGGTTCTTGGCCCCGCCCTGCGCCTGCACGCGCTTGCCGGCGCGCGCGCCGCGCTCGTAGATGTAGCGGGCCACCGGCGTGCTGCCCACGAAGCTCACCGCGCGGATGTCGGGATGATCGAGGATGGCGTCCACGGCTTCCTTCGCACCGTTCACCACCTGCACCACGCCGGGCGGGAAGCCGGACTGCTCGAGCAATTGGAAGATGCGCTGGATCGTCATCGGCACCTTTTCGCTGGGCTTGAGGATGAAGCAATTGCCGGTGGCGACGGCGTAGGGCAAGAACCACAGCGGCACCATGCCGGGGAAGTTGAACGGCGTGATGGCCGCGACGACGCCGAGCGGCTGGCGGAAGCAGTGCTCGTCAATGCCGCGCGCGATGTCCTCGTTGTTGAAGCCTTGCATCAGGCTGGGGATGCCGCAGGCCACCTCGACGTTCTCGATGGCGCGCTGCATCTCGGCCTGGCTTTCGGCGTAGGTCTTGCCGCACTCGTTGGTGATCAGGCGCGAAAGCTCGTCGCGATGCTCCTCCAGCAAGCGCTTGAATTTGTAGAGGTGCTGCACGCGCTCGACGGCCGGCACGCGCCGCCAATCCTTGAACGCTTTGACGCCGGCTTCGGCAGCCATGTGCACTTCTTGCGCGGGCGAGAGCGGCACCTGCGCCATTACCTGGGCCGTAGCAGGGTTCTTCACGTCGAGATACGCGCTGGCGCTGGATTCCATCCATTGGCCGTTCACGTAGTTGAGCAGGCGACCGTTGGTTGACATGTCCTTTTCTCCTGATACGAGCTTCTTGGCTTTACGGCGATTATAAGTTCAAGCGCCATATAATCCTGCCAAGTGTCGAAACCATCGCTGGATGAACTGCAAGTCAAACTGAAGCCGATCTTCGAGAAATACGGCGTGGAGCGCGCGTTCGTGTTCGGCTCGGTCGCGCGCGGCGAAGCTACACGCCGCAGCGACGTAGACTTGATTGCCATCCAGGAGACCGATAAACGTTTCCTTGACCGCTACGAAGGCATCCTGGCCGAAATCCACACCGCACTGCGCTGCAGCGTGGATTTGTTGATCTACACGCCGCAAGAGTTCGAGGCGATGCCGCGGACGGCGTTCGTCCGCCGCATACTGAGAGATAGCAAGGTGATCTATGAGCGTGAGCGGGAATCGCCAGATGGCGATGCGTTGGATCGAGACGGCTGAGGAGGACTTGCACACAGCGCGTCTGCTGCGCGATGGTGGTGCGCATGCGCCAGCCTGTTTCTACGCTCAGCAAGCCGCCGAAAAGGCGATGAAGGCGTTGTGGTACGCAGTGGACCAGGAACCCTGGGGACACTCCGTGGTGGCGCTGGTCGAGGATTTTGTCGAGCGTAATTCGTTGCCTAACTGGATGCAGTGGAGCGACTACGCTGCTCAGCTCGATCAGTTCTACATTCCAACGCGCTATCCCGACTCACTGCCAACCTCTACGCCTGGTCGTATGTATCGCGCGAGTGACTCAGAACGTGCGTTAGCCTGTGCCGAGCCGATTGTGAACGGTTGCCGCGAATGGCTGGAAGCGCGTTGATCTCGCTCCTGGGCGGGAGTGGGTGAATTGCGATAACGCAGCGTCGCTCGCTACCACGCCTGCTTGTATAGCTCGACGATCTGCTCTGCCGTCGGCACGACCGGGTTATTCTGCGGGCTGCCGGAGGCAAGCGCGTCCTGCGCCATCTTCTCCAAGCTGCGCTCGAACTTGGCGCGCCCGACCCGGACGCACTCACGCAGGGGCGGGATCTCCAGCGCTTCGTTCAGCGCTTCCAGCCCATCGGCCAGTTTGTGTGCCGCGGCCTCGTCGTCGTCGCTGCTGCCGGCCAGGCCGAGGATGCGCGCGATCGTCGCGTAGCGCACCGGCGCCCCGGCCAGCGAGAAGCGCGTCACCGTTGGCAGCAGCACCGCGTTACTCAGGCCATGCGGCACGTGATAGAGCGCACCCAGCGGCCGGCTCATGCCGTGCACCAGGCACACGCTGCTGTTGGAGAACGCCATGCCGCCCTGGCACGCCGCCAGCGCCATTGCCTCGCGCGCCGTGCGGTTGTCCGGCTCGCGCCACGCGGTCAGCAGGTGCGCGCCCGTCAGCGCAATGCACGAGAGCGCGATCGGGTCGGTCATGCCGTTGGCCTTGCGCGACACGTATGCCTCGATGCCGTGAGTGAGCGTGTCCACGCCGACGTGCGCCGTCAGCGCCTTCGGCATGGACATGCTCAGCTCGTAGTCCACCAGCGCTGCGACCGGCATGAGGCGCTCGCTGAGCAGCATCATCTTCTCGCTGCGCTCGGTGTCGGTGATGACGGCGACGCGGGTGACCTCGCTGCCCGTGCCGGCAGTAGTGGGGATGGCGACCATCGGCGCGCCGGCGCGCGGCACCTTGTGATAGCCCATGTACTGCCGCAGCGGTTCGGGGTTGGCCGCGAGCATGGCGATGGCTTTGGCGGCGTCCATCGCGCTGCCCCCACCCAGGCCGACGACAACGTCGGCGCCGCTCTGGCGATAGGCCTGTAGGCCGTCGCGCACGTTGAGGTCGGTGGGATCCGGCTGCACGCCGGCGAAGACGGTCGCCTCGAAGCCGTGTTGTTTGAGCAGCGCAGTGAATTCGTCGGTCAGCCCGCTGCGCGCCAAGAAGGCATCGGTGACGATGAGGGCGTGGCGCGCGCCGATCTGGCGTAATTGCGCCGGCAATTCACGGCTCGCGCCCGCGCCGAAGCGGATCGTGCGCGGGACATTGAAGGTGATCGGCGTCACGGTCAATCGCTACGATCTGCGCTGCATCGGCGCGCTCGACATCAGCTCGCGCACCAGCGCGTCCACGTTGTGCTCGATCAGCGCAAACGCCTCGGCCGCCGGCATGAGATGCAAATCGTGCACGCGCCAGTAAGCGATTCGGTCGCGCCATGCAGGGAACCAGTGTTCGACGTAGCGGCGGTGTTCATCCTCGTCCAGCGCGATGATGCGCCGCGCTGAATACAGGTCGCCCTCGGTCAGCCGGCGAGGGAAGGGCAAGTCGGCGGGCAAGACCAGCCCGCGCTCTTGAACGCGTTGGATCACGCTGCCGGCAATCGGGCCGGGGTTGAACGGGCTGGGGTCGAAGCCGCGCGAGGCGGCGCGCCAACCCAGGTGCGCCGGCACGGTCGCGTTGAAATATAGCTCGGCATAGCGGCTGCGGTAGTAGTTGCCGGTGCAGACGAACAACACGACGTGGTCGGACATGGTTCACCGGCCCTGCGCGCGACGCCAGGCTTCGTATTCCTCGCGCGCATCCTCGCGCAGCGGGTAGTATTTGCGCAAGTCGCCACCTTCGGCCAGCTTCATGCGGGTGAAGTCTTCCCAGTCCTCATGCTCGCTGGCCTTCTTTAGCAGCTCCGGCGCCAGCTTAATGGGCACGACGACCACGCCGTCGTCGTCGGCGATGATGATGTCGCCGGGCATGACCAGCACGTTGTTCATGGCGATCGGCACGTTGACGGCAAACGGCATCAGGTTGGTCTGCGTGTGGAAGTTGGGCGTGACGCCGCGCAGCCACATCGGCAGATCCAGGTGCTTCACATGCGGATAGTCGCGGATGCAGCCGTCAATCACTACGCCGACGCCGCCGCGGCCCTTGAAGTAGGTCAACATCATCTCGCCGAAGATGCCGCTGCCCATATCGCCGCGCGCATCCACCACGACGATGTCGCCCGGCTGGGTGTGATACAGCACGTGGCGATGGAGCTGCGCCTCGGCGTTGCTGTATTCGCTCTCGCCGTAGAGATCCTCGCGCTTCGGCATCATCTGGAGCGTGAGTGCCGGGCCAACCACGTGCTTGCCCTTGTTCCACGAGACCGGGCCGCGGATGTGCGCGTCACGGATGCCCAGGCGGTACAACTCGCCGACGGCTGTGGCGCAGCCGATGTGGCGCAGTCCTTCGATGAGTTCTTTGGGGGGACGAACGATATCCGGTGTCTGAATCATGCCCGGCACTATAGCGCCATTCGAATAGAGGGCAAGCGGGGAGCGGCTACGGGCCAAACACCTGTTCGACCTTGATCTGCAGGCCAGGGAGAGCCTGCGCCGTTAGCGTGTCGTCCCATTCAAGAATGCGCACGTTCTGGTAGCGCGATCTGCCGGGCAGCGTGTATTGCTCGATCACCTGATTGGCGATATCCACCAGCCAGGCTTCAGGGATGCCGGCGCTCGCGTAACGCGGGATCTTCTCCTTGCGGTCGTAGTCGGCCGTCGTGTCAGCTACCTCGATGACGATGAGTGTGTCCTGACCCTTGGGGTGCTGTGATGCATACTCGTCGTCTCGCGACTTCAAAATGGCGATGTCGGGAATTGGCTCCGAATAGTCATCGAGTTGGATCGGATTTTGAACGCTTACACTCGCGGTATCACCAACCAAGCTGGCCAGGAGTTTGGTGAGGCGACGAACCACGGAAGCGTGTAAAGGACCGATGGGACTCATTTGGCGTATCTCCCCGGCGATGAGTTCGACACGATCGTCCTCGGCGAGGATGCCGGCCTCGCGCATACGCGCATATTCGCTCACGCTGATCGGACGCAGGGTGACGTGTGCAGCCATATGCAAATGATACTCCTGAGGAAGACATCGAGCGTATTTGCCCAAGGCAAACGCAGTGCCTAACGCGCCCTAAGCGCGTTAGGCACTGTATGCCGTACACCCGGCTGCTGCTCAGCTTCGCTCGGATCAGAAGTGCGTCGGTTCGCGCTTCAGAAATTGGCCGCGCCCGATCGTGCCGACGAACTCGCCGTCGCGCACGGCCACTTCGCCGCGCACAGTGACGACGCTGGGCCGGCCCTTGATCTCCCAGCCCTCGAACGCGTTGTAATCCAGGTTGATGTGGTGCGTCTTGGCTGAAATCACGCCGCGATACTCCGGGTCGTACACCACCAGGTCGGCGTCGCTGCCGACGGCAATCGTGCCCTTGCGGGGAAACAGGCCGAACAGCTTAGCCGCCTGCGTGCTGGCGCAGTCCACGAACGTGTTCAGGTCCAGCCGGCCGGTCGTCACGCCGTAGGTGTAGAGCAGGTTGACGCGGTCTTCCAGCGAGGGGATGCCGTTAGGAATCTTGGTAAAGTCGTCGCGGCCCATCTCCTTCTGCCCCTTGAAGTCGAAGGGTGCGTGGTCGGTAGCGACCGTCGAGACGAAGCGCTGCTTGAGCGCGTTCCAGAACACGTCTTGGTTCTTCTTGTCGCGCAGCGGTGGCGACATGACGTATTTCGCGCCCTCGAAGTTCGGCAGCTCGGCGTAGCTCTTGTCGAGCACGAGATACTGAATCAGCGTCTCCACCCAGACGTTCAGGCCGCGCTCCTTGCCGGCCATCGCCTCGCGCAGCGCCTCTTCGCAACTGGTATGCACGATGTAGGTATGCGCGCCGGTCATCTCTGCGAACGAGAGCAGGTGGTGTACGCCCTCGGCTTCTACGCGCGGCGGCCGGCTCCAGTAGTGATACTCCGGCCCGGTCTTGCCTTCGCTCAGCAGTTGCTTTTGCAGCTCCAGCACCAGGTCGGCGTTCTCGCAGTGCGCCGTCACGATCACGCCGAGCTTTTTGGCCAGCCGAAGCGTGTGATACAGCTCTTCGTCGGTGATGCCGAAGGCGCCCTTGTAGGCCAGGAAGACCTTGAAGCTGGCGACGCCGGCCTTCACGATCTCGGTCAGCTCGGCCTCGACCTGGGCGTCGTAGCGGGTCACCGATTGGTGGAAGGTGAAGTCGCACGCGCTCTTGCCGACGGCCTGGCCCATCCAGAATTCGAAGCCGTCGGCCAGCGGCTGGCCGTTGCGCGCCTGGCAGACCATCTCGATCAACGTCGTGGTGCCACCGACGAGCGCCGCCTTGCTGGCGCTGACGTAGTCGTCCTTGGCAAATGTGCCCATGAAGGGCAGGTAGACGTGGACGTGCGGGTCAATGAAGCCGGGGAAGACGTATTTGCCGGTCGCGTCAATCACCGTCGCGTCCGGCGGCGCGTCGAGGCCCTTCCCGATGCGGCTGATTTGCTCGCCTTCGCAATAGATGTCGGCCTGCATCTGTTCGCTGGCCGTGACGATGGTGCCGTTTTTGATGAGTAGGGCCATGCTTCGCTCCTTGGTGTCTACTGCTTCTTCGCCTTACGCGCCTTCCCGTTCGCTGTGGCTTTGACGGCGACGGTGCGCTTCTTGCCGTTGAAGTGCGGGATGACGCTGCGGCCGTAGGCGGCGACCTGCTTCTCCTCGTCACCGCACATCAGGTAGATGTTGAACTGGTGCACGCCGAGCGATTGCAGTTCCTCCAGCTTGGCGATGTGATCTTTGATTGAGCCAACAATGCAGTAGCGGTCGGTGATCTCGTCGCTGACGAATTGGGCGTTGCTGCTGCCCACCTCGGCATGGTGCAGGTAGTCGTAGCCGGGGCGACCTTCGACGTAGGCATACAGCTCTTTGGGCAGTTCTTCCTTGGGATAGCGCTTGAGCAGGTCCACCACGTGGTTGGACACGAGCGCCGGGAACCAGCGCACATGCTCGCGCGCCACGGCCAGGTCGCTCGAAATCCACACCGGCGCGCACGCCATGATCTTAATCTGCGAGTAGTCGCGTCCGGCCTCTTCCGCGCCCTCCTTCACGAACTGCAGGCACCACTTAATGAGGTAAGGGTCGGCGAACTGCAGGATGACGCCATCGGCGATGCGCCCGGCCGAGCGCAGGGCAATTGGCCCGTAGCCGGCCACCCAGACCGGCGGCACCCCACCGTCGGCCCAGCTCAGATAGGTGTCCACACCGTCGTAGTCAATGTGCTCGCCGGCGGTGAGTTTGCGGAACTGATCCACGAACTCTTCCAGGTTGGCCATCGTGGTGGGCTTTTTGCCCAGCCGGCGGCGCGAGCTGTCGCCGCGTCCGATGCCCATCTCCATGCGGCCTTTGCTGATGCGCTGGAGCGTAGCAAAGTCGCTGGCACACACGGTCACGTCGCGCACGACCGGGTTGGTGACCAGCGTCCCCATGTGCACCTTCTTGGTGTTCCATGCCCACAGCGCTAAGCGCGGGAAGACCGACTGCCACAACACGTGGCTGTCGAAGCTCCACACGTAGCCGAAGCCGGCCGCCTCGGCTTGCATGGCGATCTTCACCTCGCGGCGAACGTCCATGTCGCTCTTGAAGGTGATGCCGAAATCCATCTTGGCCATAGATTAGGGGTCAGGATTCAGGGGTCAGGGATCGGGTGTCTGGGGCAGAGCACTGACCCCTAATCCCCGATCCCTGACGACCGGCTAGTTACCGCCTTCCTTCAGCTCGACGGTGATCTTGGTGAAACCTTCGCCTTTGATGTCGCCTTCTAGCCCTTCCAACGCCTTCTTGGCCAGGTCGGTGCGATAGGCGCCGGGGTCGGGGTCTTTCTTCAGGATGCCGTAGGTCTTGGCGATCTCCACCGTCTGCTTGTAGAGCGCTTCGTCCATCTGGCCAATGCCGTTGGGCGACGGCCAGATCAGCGCGTTGATCTCGTTGAGCTGCCAGCGCATGTGGCTCTCGCCCAGCGCCGTGCCGTTGTTCAACACGATCTGCACGCACTCGTCGAAGTTGTCGCGGCAGAAGATCCAGCCCTTGAAAGTGGCGCGTAGGAATTTCACGGCGATGTCCTCGTTGCCCGGCTGCTTCAGCCACGATTCACGCGCCATCACGCCGTCTTGCAACATCGCGGTGCCCACGTCATTGAAGTTGATCACGTTCAGGTCTTCGGGCTTATAGAGCTCGCCGGTGGCCGGGTTCTTGGTCTCCAGCACTTGTGCATACTCGTTGTAGATCATCGCCTGTGCGACGTCCACTTCGCCGTTCAGCAGTTGGCTCATGTCGAAGTTCTGCTTGATGATCTTGGCGTCCTTCTCCGGGTCCAGGCCGGCCTTACGCATGGCGGCGAACAGCTCCGGCTCATTGCCCAACAGCCACGAGCCGACGTTCTTTCCTTTGAAGTCCTCGACCTTGGTAATGTTCTTCTCCTTGAAGGAGACCATCAGCGTGCCGCTGCGCTGGAAGATTTGGGCGATGTTGACCAGGTCGGCGCCGGCCTCGCGCGCAGCGAGCATACGGCCGGGCAGCCAGGCGACGCCGAACTCCGCGCCGTCGGACGCGACGACCTGGGCGGGCGCGATGTCCGGGCCGCCGGGGATGATGGTCACATCCAAGCCTTCTTCGGCGTAGAACCCTTTGTCCTTGGCGGCGTAGTAGCCGGCGAACTGCGACTGCGGCACCCACTGCAGGACGACGCGGACGGGTGTGAGCGCCGCCGGTGCTGCCGGCGCTTCCGTCGCTGCTGGGGCTGCAGGCGCTTCGGTGGCGGCCGGCGCAGCCGGCGCAGCAGGGGTAGCCGGCACAGCGCACGCCGCCAGGACGAGCGTGGCCAACGTTGCAAATGAGCATGCTTTGATCGTCGGTTTCATATGTCCTTTTCTCCTCTTGAAATTCATCGCTTCTCTACTGAGGCGTGCCAGGGAATCGCGACCCTTTCAGCAGCAAGGATGATGAGGTAGAACGCGATGCCCAGTAGAGCACTGATGATAATCGCCGCCCACGCATTGTCAAAACGGAATAACTGTGCTTCCTGGAGGATGTATACCCCCAGCGATTCGCGCGGGCCGCCGAAGTATTCGCCCACGATCGCGCCGATCAACGCCAGCGTGCTGCATACCTTCAGCGCATTAAACAGGTAGGGCAGCGAGTTCGGGATGCGCACCTTCGTCAGCACCTCGAGCGGTGTAGTGGCGTATGAGCGCATTAGCTCGATCTTGGCCGGCTCGACCAGCGTCAACCCGCGCACCATGTTGATCATCATCGGGAAGAACGTGATGATCGCCACGATCATGATCTTGGACATCGGGTTGGTGCTGCCGAACCAGTTGTTCATGATCGGCGCGAAGGCGATGATCGGCACCGAATTCAGCGCGATGGCGAACGGCATCAGCCCTTCGCGCATGGTCGTCCAGCGGGCCGTGGCCAGCGCCACGAGGATGCCGGCGCCTGCGCCGATAAGGAAGCCGACTACGGCGCTGCGAAGGGTGTAAGCAGCGCTGCTCATGATCGTCGAGAACGTGCGGAAGAACGCCTCTGCGATGACGCTCGGCGCGGGCAGCAGGAAGCGCTGCACG
>JANWYN010000073.1 GCA_025055235.1 Candidatus Roseilinea sp.
GCGAGATCGTGTGTCTTCTGGGTGGCAACGCCAGCGGCAAGAGCACGACGATGAAGGTGATCCTCGGCCTGGTCAAGCCGCGCGCCGGCCGCGTCGTATTCGATGGCCAGCCGATCACCGGCCTGCCCACGCCGCAGATCATCCGGCGCGGCATCGGGTCGGTGCCGGAGTCGCGCCGCATCTTCCCCGACATGACTGTGCGCGAGAACATCTTGATGGGCGCTTACACACGGGCCGACCGCGAGGAAATCCAGCGCGATTACGAGCGCATGCTCGAACTTTTCCCGCGTTTGCGCCAGCGCCTGAACCAGCGCGCCGGCGTGCTCAGCGGCGGCGAACAGCAGATGCTGGCTATGGCGCGCGCGTTGATGAGCCGCCCGAGGTTGATCTGCATGGACGAGCCGACGATGGGCCTGTCGCCTTTGTTCGTGGATCGCGTGCTCGACCTGATCCAGCACATCAACCGGCAGGGCGTGACCGTGTTCATGGTCGAGCAAAACGCGAACCTGGCGTTGCAAATTGCCCATCGCGGCTATGTGCTGCAGAACGGGCACATCGTGCTCGAGGGCGCAGCGAGCGCGCTATTGAATAGCCCAGAGGTGCGCGACGCTTACCTGGGCGGCGAGGCGCGCTGATCGGTCGCCAGGCGCGCCGGCGTGCGCAGGACGCGCCGCACGTCCATCGCGCCGGAGATGACCAGGCCGGCCACCACCAGCGCTGCGCCGGCGACATCGAATGCGCGAATCGGTTCGCCCAGCACCAGCGCCGCCTGCAGGTAGGAGAACACCGGCGCCAGCAACAACCACACGCTGGCGCGCAGCGGGTCGCGCTTCTGCAGCGTGAACATCAGCGCGTTCGCGATCACCGACACCATCACGATAGACCACGCCAACCCGCCGACCAGCTCAGGCGTGACCTGCAAAACCGCACCGCCGTTCAGCGCCACGGCGAACGGCAGCAGGAAGATCAGCCCTAACACCAATTGCCATGTGTTGATGATGGTGCTGGGCAGGGTCAGCGCCGCCCGTTTGAGATACACGCTGCCGACGGCCTGGCTCAGCATCGCGACGACGATCAGCGCCAGCCCATGCCAGGTGGCCGTGCTGGCGGCCAGCGACGGCGCGGCGACGATGACCAGGCCGGCCGCGGCGACGGCGATCCCGAGCCACTCATTGCGCGTCACCCGACGCCCCAGCCAGATGCTCGACAGGATGGCGACCAGGAAAGGCATGGTCGCCAGGAACAGGCTGTATAGACCGACCGACACCTCGCGCAGCGACAGCCAGGCTGCGCCCAGAAAGAACGTGCTGTTGGTCAGCCCGACGATGGCGAGCTGCGGCCACTGTTTGCCCCGCGGCAGCGCGTTGTTGCGGCGGATGCCGTAGCTCCAGGTCAGCATCATGGCGGCGGCGATGGCGAAGCGCACGCTGAGCACCGTCAACGGCGGCTGGGACTGGAAGCCGTATTTGGCGGCCGTCGAAGCCGAGGCCCACAGGAAAGAGAACAGAAGGCCAAGGAGGTTGTCCAAGATGAATCGAGTTTCGCGCTACTGGGTGAAGACGTGTCAAGCGGCCCGCCGGGTCGTCACGATCAACACGCCGGCCAACACAGCCGCGCCGCCGATCAACTGTTGGGCAGTTGGCTGCGCGCCGAACAGGACGAGCGACCACGCGATCGTCACTACTGGCGTCAGGGTGAGCGCGAGCGTGAGCATTGAAATCTTCAGCCGGCGCAGCGACAAGTAATACAGCGAGCGGCTGATCACCACATCTACCGTGCCTGCGGCGATGATTAGCGGCCAGGCGCTGGCTTCCGGCCAGGCCAGCGCCCCCTGCAGACCGGCCGAGATGAGCAGGAAGCCGGTCGTGCTGATCAGCCGCCAGGCGAAGAATTCCACGAAGTCGAGGCCGATGCCTTGACGCTTGACGATTGCTGCGTGCAGCGCATATAGGAAAGCTGATCCGACCACCATCAACGAGCCCAGGCGAAAGTAGTCGCCCGGCTGAAAGGTGATGATCGCCACGCCGGCGATGCAGACCGCTGCGCCGATCAGTTGTGCTTGAGTCAACCGCTCACGCAGCCACAGCAGGCCGAAGCCGAGCCCGAACAGCACGGATGTCTGTGAGAGCAAAGCGGCTGTGCCCGGATCAACGAAACCGATGGCGATGTAATTCACGGTCGTGCTCACTGCGACCAAGGCGCCGATAGCGAGGAAGAACGGCGCGCGATGGGCGAACGTCTGCCAATTGAGCTTGCCTTTGATGGCGGCGAATGCGCTGACCTGAACCGTTGCTACGGCCAGCACGAATAGCACCGATGTGAGCGGCGGCAACACAGCGTGCAGTGCGCGCGCAAAGACGAAGTGCAGGCCATCCACTGCGAGCAGGGCGAGGACGAGCCCGAAAGCCGGCAGGTCGGTCGAAGCCTGGGCGAGGGCAGGTGGATTTGCTTTCATCGAGGCTGCTGCGCCAGCCAGTCTTCGATCAACTGGCGCGCAATGCTGAGCGGCGCGGGGAGAGTGGGCCGGCCGTTGCGGATGTCGTCTCTGGTGAACCAGCGCGCATCGTCCAGCTCGTCGTTGTCTATGCGGAGTTCGCCGCCGGCATAGCGCGCGTAGAAGCCGCACATGAGCTGGTGCGGGAAGGGCCAGGGCTGGCTGCGCCAGTAGCGCACGTCGCACACCTCGACGCCGGTCTCCTCCATGACCTCGCGCTCGACGTTCTGCTCCAACGTCTCGCCCGGCTCGACGAAGCCGGCCACCAACCCATAGCGCGTGCCCCAGCCCGGCTTGTGCGTCATCAGGACGCGGTCGCCGTCGTGCACCAGCGTGATCGTGCAAGGGCTGACCGGCGGATAGGCCGTGAAGCCGCAGCGCAGGCAACGTTTGCCCCATTCTCCCGGGATGGGGGCGAGCGGCGCGCCACAGTTGGCGCAGTAGTTGCTGGTACGCTGCCAATGCAACATCTGCGTCGCATAGCCGGCGATGGCATATAGCCGGTCGTCAATCCGGCCGTACAGGTCGCGCAGGCCGATGGTGCGATAGCCCTCCGGCAGCGCGATATCGTCGGGGACGGCGCAGGCTAGACACGCCGTGGCGTCTATCTCGCCGAGCAGGATGGCGTTGCTTGGGCGTTCCAGGCCGGGCAGGTGCGACGCGCCGCTGGGCAGGCATACCTCGTCGCTGTTCATCGCAACGATCACGCCGTGCTGGTTGATGGCAAACCACAAGCCGGTTTCGGGGAGAGGCTGATGACTCGGATAAGCGCGTTTGAAGTCGGGTGCAGGCATGGTTGTAACGAGCCGGATTCTCTCACCGGTTGGCGGGGAAGCAACCCGCCTGAACGCGCGCGCTGCCAGTTGTGCAATGCGTCGCGCCGTCATATATTTTGACTGTCACATCAGAGGAGGTTTCTATGTCTGAGAAACGTTTTCATGCTTTGGTTTGGCTCTTGCCATGGGCGATGGTTACGCTGATGGCGCTGGCCGCGTGCCGCCAGGCGGCACCCGCTGCGCCGGCTGCGCCTGCCGAGGCGCCGGCTGCCACCGCTGCACCTGCACAGCCGAGCGCCGAGAAGCCCATCATCAAGCTGGCCGAGAATCCTTGGACGGGCTCATCGGTCAACGTGTATGTGGCCAAGCAGCTCCTCGAGGAGAAGCTGGGCTATACCGTCGAGATCGTGACCATTGACGAGAACGCGCAGTGGCCGGCCGTCGCCAAAGGCGACATTAGCGCCATCCTGGAGATCTGGCCTTCGGGCGAGACGCACCAGAAGGGCCTGAAGCAATACGTGGAGGGCGACAAGACCGTCGTCCACCTGGGCGAGCTCGGCGTCGTCGGCAAGATCAGTTGGTACGTGCCCAAGTATGTAGTGGACGCGCACCCCGAGCTGGCCACGTGGGAAGGGTTCAAGAATCCCGAGCTGGCCAAGCTGTTCGCCACAGCCGAGACGGGCGACGCCGGCCAGTTCCTCGCTGGCGATCCGAGCTGGGTGCAATACGACGAGGAGATTATCAAGAACCTGGGCCTAAACCTGAAGGTGGTACGGGCCGGCAGCGAACAAGCCTTGTTGGCTGCGCTCGACAGCGCCTACAGCCGCAAAGAACCGATCTTGTTCTACCTGTGGACGCCGCACTCGATTCACAACAAATACGAGCTGGTGCCGGTGAAGCTGCCGGAATATACAGACGAATGTTACTCCGAGGCTAACGTTGGCAAGAAGGCGTGCGACTATCCGAAGGACGTGCTCTTCAAGGTCGCCAACGCGAAGCTCAAAGAGACCGCGCCGGACGCCTTCCAGTTCTTGGCCAACATGAAGCTAACCGACGCCGACCAGATCAGCATGATCGCCGACGTGGAGTTGAACGGCAAGACGCCGGCCGAGGCGGCCAAGGCCTGGATCGAGAAGAACGAAGCCGTGTGGTCGCAGTGGCTGCCGAAGTAATCAGGGGCCAGTCGTCAGGGGTCAGGGGTCAGGAAGCAGGCAGTGGAAACATTTGCGCTGGCCTCTGTCCCCTAATCCCCGATTCCTGGCCCCTGTCTCCTGATCCCTGACCCCTGTCCCGACATGCTTGTCTGTACCGCGGTCTGGAAGATCTTCGGTCCGGCGCCGGAGAAAGCCTACGCGGCGATCGCAGCCGAAGCTGCGACCGGCAAGCTGGCCTACCCCGACCACGTCATCGCCGTCCGCGACGTGTCGTTCGAGGTGCGCAAAGGCGAGACGTTTGTGGTCATGGGACTATCCGGTAGCGGCAAGAGCACGTTGGTGCGTTGCCTCACGCGCCTGACCGAGCCGACGGCCGGCGAGATCCTGATCGAAGGCCAGGACGTGCGCCGCATGAACGATGAGGCGCTGCGCAACCTGCGCCGGCACAAGGTCAGCATGGTCTTCCAAAACTTTGGGCTGTTGCCGCACTGGCGCGTGCTAGACAACGTGGCTTACGGCCTGGAGGTGTGCGGCGTGGACAAGCGCGAACGCCACGCCCGCGCCATGCAGATGATTGAGCTAGTCGGCCTAAAAGGCTGGGAGCACAAATACCCGCGCCAGCTCAGCGGCGGCATGCAGCAGCGCGTCGGCCTGGCGCGCGCCCTGGCCGTGAACCCCGACATCCTGCTGTTCGACGAGCCGTTCAGCGCGCTCGATCCGCTCATCCGGCGCGAGATGCAGGATGAGCTGCTGCGCCTGCAGAGCACGCTGCACAAGACCAGCGTTTTCATCACGCATGACTTCGCCGAAGCGCTCAAGATCGGCGACCGCATCGCCATCATGAAGGACGGCCGGTTCGTGCAGGTGGGCGCGCCGCAGGAGCTGGTGTTGCAGCCGAAGGACGACTACGTGCGTGCCTTTGTGAAGGATGCACCGCGCGCCAAGGTGCTGACCGCCGGCGCGATCATGCAGCGCTCGCCGTCCGGCTCTGCCCCGAACGGGCGCACCGTCGCTGCGGATGTGCATCTCGAAGCGCTGCTGCCCATGCTGGCCGAGAGCGATGTGCCGCTGACCGTGGTGCGCGACGGCGCGCCGGTCGGCATAGTGGATCGCGCCTGCGTGATTCGAGCGTTAATAGATGAGCAAGCGAATTGAGCATTGGGCCCGCGGTCAGTTGAGGGGTTTACAATCCAAGCAAGCATGTCCACCATTGCCCTAAATCCACTTCCGTCTGGTGTCTCGAGCAAGATGCTGGCTGAGTTAGTCCGTGATGCGCGCAACCGCGAAGCCGTGCTACAGGCAGTGATCGAGCGTTTCCATTCGTTACGGCCGCGCACGACCTTCTAACCAAATGGCGGATTGAGCTTGTGGGAGGCTATCCACTTGACTTGTTTCAATGAGACAATGAATTAGGGGCAAGTGGAGGCAGAACACCGTGCGGTAGGGCGCGGACACCGTTCCGCGCCTGTGACTCACCGGCGACGATGGCGCGCTGCGGTGAGCGCGCCTACTTCCATGACCTTGATGGGAGTGTTCAAGCCGCTGAGAGGATTGATGCCAGGCAAAATCACTAGCTCGATAAAACTTCGACACCGATCCAATCTATTCATCTGATGGCCGCGCCCTCGCCTACGCTCACCCGACCGATCGCCTCTGCCGGCTTGGCCCGCGCAGCGCGCTGGCTCGGCCCGATTGGGCTGTTGGCCGGCGTCTACATAGCTTGCCTACTCTTCCCTAGCCTGACCGACACGTTCCCTGCACAGTGGAACCTCGGCATGCGCGAAGCGGTGGACGATTTCTCGCGCTGGGTGACGAGCAACCGCCTCAGCCACCCGGCGTTCGCCTACTTCTTCGATCCGCTCAGTGCGGCGCTTGACGCGTTCGTGCGAGCGGTCGAGAATGCGCTGCTCGGCGCGCACTGGGCCGTGATCATCGGCGTGACAGCGCTGGCCGGCTGGCTACTGGGCGGCTGGCGCCTTGCGCTCGTCGGTGCGCTTGGCTTCTTCGCGTGCGGGCTGATGGGGCTGTGGCCGCAGACGATGCAGACGCTGGCGCTGATGAACGTGTCGGTGTTCATCGCGCTGCTGATCGGCATCCCGCTCGGCGTCGTGTGCGCGCTGAGCAACCGCTTCGATCGCTTCCTCCGCCCCATTCTCGACGCGATGCAGGTGATGCCGGCATTCGTGTACCTCATCCCGGTCGTCTTGTTCTTCGGCGTGGCGCGCGCGCCGGCCATCGTCGCTACGGTGATCTATGCCATCCCACCGGCAGTGCGGCTAACCAACCTCGGCATCCGCGAGGTGCAACCGGCGGCAGTCGAGGCAGCCCGCGCCTTCGGCTCCACGCGCTGGCAGATCCTGCGCAAGGTGCAGCTGCCGCTGGCGTTACCGGCCATCATGGCCGGCGTCAACCAGACGATCATGATGGCGCTCGGCATCGTGGTCATCGCGGCCATGGTCGGCGCAGGCGGGCTGGGGCGCGAGGTGTATCTTGCGCTGCAGCGCCTGCAAGTCGGGCGCGCGTTCGAAGCCGGCCTGGCCATCGTGCTCATCGCCATCATCCTCGACCGGTTGAGCGAGGGGCTGAGCAGAATTGACCTGACGCAATACAGCATACGCAAGACGCAAGACGCAGGACGCAAGGCGCAAAACGTAAAACGCAATCCTGCGTCCTACGTCCTGCGTCATTCGTCTCTGATTGGCGCGCTTGCCATCATCCTCGTCACTGCGTTGTGCGTCCTCGCTTTTCAGGATGCCTTTCCGGATGCGTGGCGCTTGCCGTTGCGCGAGCCGGTGGATGGCCTGGTGCGCTGGATGCGCGACAACCTCTTCTTCATCACCCGCCCGCTGAGCGACTTCATCACGCTCTACCTGCTGAACCCGTTTCGTGATTTGCTGCGCGACGTGATCCCCTGGCCGGTGGTGATCGCTGCGGTTGCCGTCGTCGCCTACTTGGTTTCGGGTTGGCGGCTGGCGTTGGGCTGCGCGCTCGGCATGTTCATGCTCGGGCTGCTGGGCATGTGGCCACAAAGCATGGACACGCTCAGCCAGGTGCTCGTCACCACGGCCATCACCGTGCTCCTCGCGCTGCCGGTCGGCATCCTCGCCTCGCAATCGGACGGCGTGCGCCGCGCGTTGCGTCCCGTGTTGGACTTCCTGCAGACCGTGCCGACGTTCGTGTTCCTGGTGCCGGTGGTGATGCTGTTCAACATCGGGCGCGTGCCGGGGATCATCGCCTCGGTGCTCTACGCCATTCCGGTTGGCATCCGGCTGGTTGACTTGGGCATTCGCCAGGTCTCGCCGGAAGCCGTCGAGGCGGCCACGGCCTTCGGCAGCACGCGCGCCCAGACCATCGTCAAGGTGCAATTGCCGCTGGCGAAGCCGGCCATCGTGCTTTCGATCAACCAGATGATCATGATGGTGCTGGCCATGGTGGTGATCGCGGGCATGGTCGGCGGCGCCGGGCTGGGGCTGGAGGCAGTGATCGGCCTGACGCGCAGCGAGACCGGCATCGGCATCTCGGCCGGGCTGTGCATCGTCGTCCTGGCAATGATCCTTGATCGCATCACACAAGCCTGGGCGGCGAGGCAATCGTGAATCATCACTCATCACTCATCAATCATTCACAGTCCCCCATGGCAAAGATCATTGACGGTGCGGCGATTGCTGCGACGATTCGCACAGAGATCAAAGAGGCCGTGTTGCGCCTGAAAGCCGAGCATGGTGTGACGCCCGGCTTGGCCACGGTGCTGGTCGGCGACAACCCGGCTTCGGCAACCTACGTGCGCAACAAGCGCAAGGCATGTGCCGAAGTGGGCATTGCCTCGTTCGGGTATGAGCTGCCTGCGTCCACGACGCAAGATGAAGTGATGCGCCTGTTGCAAGAACTGGGGTCGCGCGACGACGTGCACGGCATCCTGGTGCAGTTACCGCTGCCGGCCCATCTGGACGAGCAGGCGATCTTGGCCGCCGTTCCGCTGCACAAGGATGTAGACGGCTTCAACCCGGTTAACCTAGGGCTGCTCGGTGTGAAAGGCCGGCAGGCGCCCTTTGCACCGTGCACGCCGCAGGGATGCATCGAGCTGCTCGAGCGCAGCGACATCCGCATCGCCGGCCGGCGCGCCGTGGTATTGGGTCGCAGCACGATCGTCGGCTTGCCCGTCGCACTGATGCTCTTGGCGCGCGATGCGACGGTGACGATCTGCCATAGCAAGACGCCCAACATCGCCAGCATCACGCGCACTGCCGACATCCTCGTCGCCGCCATCGGCAAGCCGCGCTTCGTCACCGGCGACATGGTCAAGGCAGGCGTAGTAGTGATTGACGTGGGCATCAACCGTGTCCCGGATGCGAGCAACCCAAGCGGCTCGCGCGTGGTGGGCGATGTGGACTTCGACGAGGTGAGCGAAGAGGCATCGGCCATCACCCCGGTGCCGGGCGGAGTCGGCCCGATGACGATCGCAATGTTGCTGAAGAACACGCTGATCGCAGCCCAGCGCCGCGTGATGGGATAAAAAGAACTTCCGAAGGCGGGGGACTTCGGAAGCTCGTCACAACTCCTCGAACAGGGCTCGAACCTGTAACCTACCGGTTAACAGCCGGTTGCTCTACCCATTGAGCTATCGAGGAATGCACCAAAATTATACACAGGCGCGCTAAAAGCAACCAGGCTTCGAGGCAACCCGTCGCACTTTGCCCGCGCCGGGAATGCACCCTACACATCCTACAATAAGGAATATGTCGAAGAACGCAGCGCCTACCTCAGCCCCACCGAGCGTCGTCGAGCGCGCCGCCTGGTTGCGCGCCGAGATCAACGAACACAACTATCGCTACCATGTGCTCGATGCGCCGATCATCAGCGACGCCGAATTCGACGCGCTCTTGAACGAGCTGCGCGAGATCGAAGCGCAATACCCCGAGCTGATCACGCCGGATTCGCCGACGCAACGGGTGGGCGCTCCGGCAGCCGAAGGGTTCGCCAAGGTGCGCCACCCGCAACCTATCCTCAGCCTGGGCAACGCGTTCGACGTGGCCGGCGTGCGCGCCTGGCGCGATCGCCTGGTCAAGTATGTGCAGCAGAACTTCGGCGACAGCGACGACCTGCGCAAACTGGACGACTACGTCGTCGAGCCGAAGATTGATGGGCTGACCGTGGTGCTGACGTATGCCGATGGGGTGTTCGTTCAAGGGGCGACGCGCGGCGATGGCCTGGTGGGCGAGGACATCACGCCCAACCTGCGCGCGGTGAAGAGCGTCCCCCTCGCGCTGAGGCGCAAAGACGGTTCTGCAGTACCCGCCCGGCTGAGCGTGCGCGGCGAAGCGTTCATGCCCATCGCCGACTTCGAGAAGCTGAACGAGGCGCAACTTGCCGCCGGCGAGCGAACGTTCGCCAACCCGCGCAATGCTGCCGCCGGCGCGCTGCGCCAGCTCGATCCCAGCCTGACGGCCAAACGCCCGCTGCGCCTGTTGTGCTATGCCATTGTGGACTTTGTTCCAGGGGCCGATGGGCACGTGGCGCCCCGCACGCAGTGGGAGACGCTGAGCTACCTGCGGCAGCTCGGTTTCCCGGTCACCGACATCGCCCGGCGCTTCGACAACTTGGAAGACGCCATCGCCTACTGCACCGCCTACGTCGAAAAGCGCGATGACCTGCCCTTCGAGATTGACGGCATGGTCATCAAGCTGAACGATCTGGATCTGGCGCAGCGGTTGGGCTACGTGGGCAAGGATCCGCGCGGCGCGATCGCCTTCAAATTCCCGGCGCGCGAGGCCACGACTATTCTGAAAGACGTGAGCGTCACGATTGGCCGGACGGGCAACATCGTGCCGAACGCGGTGCTCGAGCCGGTGCATATCGGCGGGATCACGATTACCAGCGCCACGTTGCACAACTACGACGACATCGCCCGCAAAGACATTCGCATCGGCGACCGCGTCATCGTCAAGCGCGCCGGCGACGTGATCCCCTACGTTGCCGGGCCGGTGGTCGCCGCGCGCACCGGCCGGGAGCGGATCATCACGCCGCCCACCGAATGCCCATTCTGCGGCACGCCGCTCACCCGCCGCGAAGGTGAGGTTGCGCTCTATTGCACCAATGCCGATTGTCCCGGCCGGCTGGATCGCGCCATCAGCCACTTCGTCGGAAGCGGCGCGATGGACATCCAGGGACTGGGCGAGAAGATCGTCGCGCAACTGATCGAGGCCGGATTGGTCGCCGACGTCGCCGACTTGTATTCGCTCAAGAAGGAAGACCTGCTCGGGCTGGAGAAGTTTGCCGAGCGCAAGGCGCAAAAGTTGCTCGACGCGATCGAGGCGTCGAAACGGCAGCCGTTGTATCGCTTGATCGTCGGTCTGGGCATCCGCCATGTCGGCGAGGTTGCGGCGCGGGCGTTGGCCGATCGCTTCGGCAGCCTCGATGCGCTGATCGAGGCGGCGAGCGAATCACCGGAGCGCCTGCAGGACATCGAAGGCGTCGGCCCGGTCATCGCCGAGAGCGTGAGCGAGTGGGCCAGGCGCGATAGCACCCGCGCGTTGATCGCCAAGCTGAAGCACGCCGGCGTGGACCCGAAGCAAGAAGTGCGCAGCGCGGAGGCGCGGGCGGAAGGGCCGCTTGCCGGTCGCACCTTCGTCATCACCGGCACACTATCGAAACCGCGCGAGGCGATCGCCGCGTGGATCGAGTCGCAGGGCGGCAAAGTCACCGACAGCGTCAGCAAGAATACGTCTTACCTGGTCGTGGGCGATGCGCCGGGCGCGAGTAAAATCAATAAAGCACGGCAGTTGAACGTGCCGATGATTGGGGAAGAGGAGCTGCGCAATCTCGCGCGCTGATTGATGTACGACGTCTCGTTCTCCTCCATCAACGTCATCAACGGCGAAGAGCTGGGTGACACGCCGCAAGTTTCGTTGCAGGTGGCAGGCAGACGCGCGGCGCACGAGGGCGAGATGTTGGTCATCTTCCTCGACTTGCCCACGGCTTCGCCTTCGACGTGCGCCGACATCGCTCGCACACTGAACGATGCCTTCGTGCGTGCGCCGGGCGGCGTGACCTCTGCGCTGCGCCTGGCGATCAAGTTGGCCAACGACCGCGTCGTGCAGTTAAACAAAGGCGCGCCGCCCAGCCAGCGCCTAGAGGGTTCGATCAGTTGCGCGCTGGTCACAGGCGATAGCCTGATCATCGCCCAGGCCGGCCCGGCCATTGCCTACGCCCGCTCGGACGCGGGCGCGTTCGAGGTGATTGCGCCCTACACGACCGCCCCGGCCCAAGTCGTCGGCGTCAGCCCTTCGGTGGATGTGCAGTTCAACAACTTCGCCGTGCAACCCGGCGACGTGTTCGTGCTGACCGGCACGCGCTCCACCCTGGGCGTGAGCGATGAGCTGATCCGCGTGTGCATGGGCAAAGGCGACGCGCGCATGGTGGCCGGCTATCTCAACGCCAACGTCAAGCGTGGGCGGATGATCGGCGTCGCGCTGTCGGTGGATGTCGCTGCTGGCGCGGCCAAGCCGGCTGCGGCGTCCCTCTCGGCTCGACCGGCTCAGCCGTCCGGCGGAAGCGGCGCCGCTGCGCGCCCCGCTGAGCCGCCGGCCTCGCACGTCTCGGCGCAGGTCGCTGCACCGCCGGCGGCTGCACCATTCGGCGCGACTGTTACCAGCTCGGTGAACCAAGCGGCGCGCTCGGTGCAACGCAGCCTGAGCGCCTTCGGCGCGCGCCTGTTGCCGCAGGAGACGCCTGCTGAGGTCGAACGGCGCTCCCGCACGGCGACCTTCCTGTTGGCTGCCATCGCCGTCCTGATCCCGATCATCGTCGCCGTCGTCGTCGCAACGTTGTATCTGCAGTTCAGCGGTGAAGCAGAACGGATGCGCCTGCGCAACGATGCGCAGGCACAGGTGGAAGCTGCCAAAGCCGTGACGGATCCGGCGCAGGCCAAGGCCGACTGGGCGCGGGCGCTGGAGATGATCTCCGCGTATGAGGCGAAGAACCCGGACGACCGCACGACGTTCGACGAAGCAAAAGCGCAGGCGCGCGCTCGCCTCGATGAGATCAACCAGGTGACGCGCGTGCAGCCGATTTTGCTGGCCGAGTTTGAGGGCAGCGCGGCGCGGCGCATCGCGGCCTCGGCGCTGGGCGTGTATGTGTTGAACACGGATGCCAACAGCGCCGACTACTACGTGCTCAATGCCGAACGCACCGGCACGACCGGCAAGAAGGTGAGCATCACGTTCAGCGATGGATTGACGACCACGCGTGCAACGCTGGTGGATGTGGCTTGGGCGACGACCACCGACAATCGCTGGCGGACGGAGGGCGCGGTGTTGTTCAACGCCAACCAGATCTTCGAGTACAGCTCGGCCACCGGCCGCGCTTCACCCATTGCCATCCCTGCCAACGCCGATGCGACGCCAGTGCAGGTGCAGGCCGGCGAACTCTACAACAACACGGTCTATCTGCTGGACACGGGCGCCGGGCAGATTTGGCGCTATCGGCTGGCCGGCGACGAACTGGGCTCGGGAGACTCCTACTTTCGGTCGCCTTACAACCCGCTGAAGGAGAGCCTGGACTTCGCGATTGACGGGGCGATCTACGTGTTGCAGCGCAACGGCGCCATCTTGAAGTACTTTAGCCGCCAGCCGATGCAGTTCACCGTAACCGGCCTGCCCGATCTGCAGTGGCGCCGCGTGGCCGCCATCGCGCTCAGCGGCGACGACCCTAATCGCGGCAGCCTGTTCGTGCTCGACGCCGGCAGCGGCTCGGTGGTGGAACTGACGAAGACCGGCCGGTTTGTGCGCCAGTATCGCGGCATGCAAGACGAGTTCATTGACGCGCAAGACATGTCGCTGGATGTAACCAGCAACACGCTCTACATTGCCACGCGCGACCGGCTGTATAGCTTCACCGTGCGCCCCTCGGCATCGCCACAGCCGGAAGCGACGCCCGCCACGCAGCCGTGACCGAGGCCCAACGTCGCTATATCGGCGCTTTGAAGTCGTAGAAGTTGCCTTGCGCCTGCCATCGTGTGCCGTCGGCGTCGCACACCAACGCATCGCCCTCCCGCCGGAGCGGCTGCCCGGAGCGCGGGCTGCGGAAGATTGCCTCGCCGTTCAGCGCCGCGCCTTCTTCTCCGGCTCCGCGGCCTTGGCCGGCGGCCACCGATTGCACGAACACGCTGGGCGAGAGCATCGCCAGCGAGGCCGTGCGCTGGAGCGCTGCGTCTATGCGCACCATCGCTTTGAGCGGCAGGGCACGCTTGAAGAACCCGGCGCGCAGGTAGGACGCGGTCCGCTTGGCGCGCACCTCGAAGCCGGCATCGCGCAGCGCCTGTAGCATCCACTGCGGGTGAAAGTCGAAGTTGAGCCTTACGAACTCGACCGGCTCGGGCGCGTAGGGGCTCCACGATTGGCGTCGCGCCAGGTAGCGCAGCATCGCCTTTAGGTTGCGCTTGTTGGCGAATTCGAGCACGAACGTCCCGCCGGGCGCGATGGCGCGCCGGATCTGAGCCAGCGCAGCCGGTACATCGGCGATATGGTGGATGACGCGGATCATCGTCGCCGCGTCGAGGACGCCCGGCGCAAACGGCAGGTGATAGATGTCGGCGGCGACGAACTTGAAGCGCGGGTCGCAGCCCCATCGCTGCATCGCTTCTTCCAGCAGCGAGCGCGAGTAGTCCAGCAGGATCACTTCGTCGTAGCCGGCGTAGAGATCGGCTAGGCGACCGAAGCCGGCGCCGAACTCGGCCATGCGCGCACCGCGCGGCGGCAGCATGTGCGCGATGGCGATGCGCTCGACGGCATCTTCGTAGGCGCGATCGGCGTTCTCCCAGAAGCGCGTGCGGTAGTCCGAACCTTCGTAGTCGCAGATCATCGCGATTCGAATTGCCTGAGCGCGGCGGCGAGCACGGGATCGTCCTCCGCCGTGTATTCGTCCCAGCCGAGAGGGATCAACACGTTCGGCGTCAGCCCTTCGCCCTCCCAGATCGCTCCGTTCAGCAGCCGAAAGGTCTCCTCGGCCAGCCACAGCCGCGAGCCATCTTCGAAGTCGTGCGAGAGCAAAATCTCGATGTTGCCGGCTGTGCGCTGGCCGACCAGCGTGGCGCGTCCGGCGGCTTGAAGCACACCGGCCAACACTTCGGCGAAGGACTCCGTCTCGGCACCGATCAACACTACGAGTGGAACCTCCTGCGAATTGCCGATGCCGGACGCGCGGACGCGGATCGGCGTCGTTGTGCCGCTGCGCGAGACGAATTCGCCCACATCACCGCTGGTGAAGATCGCGAGCAAACCACGCAGGTTGCCGTAGGTGCCGCCGCCGTTGATGCGCAGGTCGAGGATGAAGCCGTCAAGTGGGCCATCTTTCATCAGGTCGCGAATGGCTGCTCGGGAACGCGAGAGAACGTCGGCCTCGAACAATGATGGCACGTTGAGGTAGCCGATGCGCAAGGCGCCGCTGCTGAGCAGCCGGTGCTCGATGCGCTCGACGCTCGTCACTTCGCCGCGCTGTACTTCGACCAGACGTGGCTCCTGGCCGGGCGTGCGCACGCGCAGCATGACCGTCGTCCCTGCTTCGCCGCGCAACAGCCAGGATTGCGACTCGCCGGAGGCATCCACCGAGGGTTGGCCGTCTATCTCGAGCACGTGGTCGTGTGGCCGAATGCCGGCCTGCTCGGCAGGGCTGTCGGGCATCACGGCCAGCACATAGATGTAGCCTCGCTCGGCGTTCACCGCGCTCACGATGCCGATGCCGGTGTAGGTGGCGATGCCCTCATATTCCGCGTCTTCTTCTCTGGCTTCGTCCGGCGAAAGGAACTGCGAGTGATCGTCATCGAGGCTGGCGATCAAATCGCGCATGACTTCGTAGAACGCTTCGTCCGTCATGCCGGCGTTGATGCGCCGGTTGATCTCGACACGCGCCGCCTGCCAGTCGAAGCCGTTGAAGTCGGGATAGATGTAGCGCTCGTTGACGATGTTCCACAGTTTGCGGAAGATGCGCCGCTGGCGCGCCATCGTGCCGGCGGCGATGCCCGGAGTAGGTGTGGGCGTCGTGCGGAGCGACTGAGCCGACGGCGCCGCGACCTGAAGCGCTGCAGGACCGGATGCGAATGAGGGCAGCGCCACGCCCAGGCCGGTGAGGGTCAGCGCCACGACGAGTCCGGCGGATGCGCAGCACGAGGCGAAGCGTGGTCGCGTCTTCATCGGGTCAGCGAGCGTCGTCCTCAGCCCGGCGCGGTTCGATCAGGCTGAGCACGTCCCTCAAGTGCTTGACGCGCGTTGTGTAGTAGCGTTCGAACACGTTGCGTGGATCAACCAAAATGGCGTCCATGCCGACGTTCAACGCGCCGATGACGTCGGCGAAGAAGTTGTCGCCGACGTATACCGCCTCCGCAGGTGCAACATTGCCGGCCATCTCCAGCGCGCGATAGAAGATGCACGGATCGGGTTTATAGCAGCCGGCCTGGCCGGCCGAGAGCGTGAACGCGAAGAACTGGCGAATGCCGTATTGCTCCACGAACGGGTCGAGCGGTTCTTCGCGGTTCGACACCAGGCCGAGCGTGTAGCCGGCGTCGTAGAGCGTCTGCAGCACAGGGCGCGTGTCGGCGAAGATGACATCCTGCGGGTCGTATTCGTCGAACAAATCCTGGATGCGGTGCGCGCAATCTGCGCAATCACGGGCGACGTTCATCGCATTGAGCAGGATTTGGTTGTAGTTCACCCAAAAGCCGCGCTGGTCGTAGCGCGCCATGTCGGCGTCCACGCGGTCGCTGGCCCAGTAGCGATGCGCTTCGCGCTCGCAAATCTTGATCTGCTCTTCGGTGAGGGCGATGCCGACCCGACCGGCGTATTCCACGAACGCCTCGAAGCCTTCAGGCTGGTTCGCGCGCAGCGTGCCGTCGAGGTCGAAGAGCACGGCTTTGTATCTTCGGGTGTGCATCGAAGGATCGCTCTCAAGCGGATTTGATCGAGGATGTTACCATGCAGCTCACGAATGGATCAGACCGCTCCGAGCGGTCTGACCCGTCGGGACATCAATCTTCGCGCGGCACGGTGAAGTAGAAAGTCGTGCCCCTGCCCAGCGTGCTCTCGGCCCAGATGCGCCCGCCGTGCGCTTCGACGATGTGTTTGGCGATGGCCAAGCCCAGGCCGGTGCCGCCCTGGCCGCGCGCACGATCCACTTTGTAGAAGCGCTCGAAGATGCGCGGTAGCTCCTCGCGCGGAATGCCCACGCCGGTGTCGCGCACGCCGACGATCAGCACATCCTCCACGCTCAGATCCGCGCCGTTGGGGTCGGCGCGCAGTTTTTGCAGCTGCTTCTCGGCCTCTTCGTCGCTGAGGACGAAGGCGGTGATCTCCCCTTGTGGTGTGAACTTGATCGCGTTGTGCAGCAGGTTGGAGAGCACGCGCCGGATCTGGTCGGGGTCGAACAAGCCGCGCAGGCCTTCAGGGACGGCGTTGACCATGCGCAGTCCGGCGCGTTCGGCCTGCGGCAGCAAGCGCGTCATGGCGGTGCTGACGACTTCGTGCAACGAGGCGCGCACCATGCGCATCGGCATCTGGCCCGATTCGATCTGCGTCAGCTCAGAAAGCTCCTGCACCAACTGGGTGAGCGATTCGGTTTGATCTTGCATTTGCCCGAGCAACCGTTGTTGCGCGGGCGTGATGTTGGCGGATTCGGCGCGGAAGGTGTCGAGCAGCAGATTCATCGCAGTGAGCGGGGTGCGCAATTCGTGCGAGATGTTCGCGACGAAGTCGCGCCGGGCGCGCCCCAGGCGTTGCAGTTCGCTCACATCGCGCAGCACCAACACCGCGCCGCCCGCGAAGCGCGCGGCCTGCGCGCGGAACAAACGGCTGTGCAGCGCAAACTCGCGCGGCAGTTCGGCGCGCCCGGCGATCGCGTCGCCGGCCAAGTTATCCAGCTCGTACGAGCGGGTCGCCTCGATTAGGCTGTGACCGACCTTGCAAATTCCCAGCCGGTTGGCAGCGCTATTGCAAGCGACGACGCGGCGGTCATCATCCACGAAGACAACCGGATCGAACACCGCCTCTACTAGGGCGTCTTTGGCCGCGCGGCATTGTGCGAGTTCGCCGGCCGTTGCGTCGAGCTGCCGGCGCGCCTGGCGCATCTCGTCGCCCAGGCGCGTGACCTCGTCGAGGGCGCGCCTGAGCCGCACCAGCAAGATGATGACGACGAGAAATGAAACGGCGATGACGCCGATCATGAGTGCTGTGTCCATGTGTCGGACACTCTACCCGCCGGCCAGTTTCATTTGCGGCGGCGCAAGTAGAGCAACGTTGCCACGAGCGAGAGCGTGGAGAGCACCGCGGCAGCCAATACGCTGCGCTTCACCCATGCCGGCAGCGGACGGACGACGGGCGAGTTCATCAGCTCTTGCTTGGCGCGCAAGACGAACTCGGGGCGGGGCGCAACCGGCGCGACGGCGGCGCTGAGCCGGCGCTCCAGCCAGGCGATGTCTTCAGGGGTGAGCTTCGGCGTTGCGTGTGCCATGTAGATCACTGCGCGCGCGGGCGCTCCAATTCGTCCATGATCTCGCGTAATTGCAGCAACGTGCGGTGGTACAGCGATTTGATCGCGCCCTCGCTGCGATTCATGATCTGGCCGATTTCGGCGTTCTGCAACTGTTCGACGAACTTGAGCACGATGAGATGTTGGCGTTCCTCCGGCAGCATGCGAATCGCCTGCAGCAGCCGCTGGCGATCTCGCTCGCTGTCAATGCGTTGGTCTTCGTCTGTGTGATCCACCTGCGAAGCCGGCTCGCGCAGCGACTCCACTTCATCGAGCGGCACGGAGGGCCGGCGGCTGTTGTCGCGGTGGAAGTTGGCTACCACGTTGTGCGCGATGCGATACAACCAGGCGGTGAAGGGCACGCCCCGGTCGTTGTAGTTGTGGATGTGCTTCAACGCACGCGCAAACGTGCGCGCCGTCAGATCCTC
>JANWYN010000105.1 GCA_025055235.1 Candidatus Roseilinea sp.
GCGAGGTAGCGCTGCGTGAACTCGCACAACCGTTTCAGGTCGCCGGCCATGTGCATGTGCCAAAACGCCGAGTGGAAGTCCTTCGCCTGGATGGCGGCCTGCGCTTGCTGCCGGTGCCAGGCTGCGCGTTCGGCTTCCGAGGCGAAGCCGCGCGCTTGGATGACTTCGCGCCAGACGAAGGCTCGCAGCGAAGGCGTATGCCGCCGGTCCAGTCGTTGTTCGTAGAGCAGCCGGGCGATCAGATGCCGGCCTTTCTCCAGGTAGCGGTAGAACGTGCTCTGGCCGACGTTCCACAGGCCACATAGGTTGTCGGCTGGGGATTCGCCCGGGCGGCGGTAGTAGCGATCGCGAAAGTCCGGCACGGGCGCGAAGCCGTAGTGACACATCACGGCGATGAACGGCCGCCAACTGGTGCGTTCCAGCCAGGCTTCCCGCTCGGTCAGTTCGAGCGTCGGCGCGCGGTCGGGCCGCAACTGGGTGATGGCCCAGCGCAGCAGCAGTTCGGCGGCAGCGGCCAGCCGGCGTTCGGGAGGCAGCCGGTCGCCGGCCGTGCCGAGGATGGGCTGGAGATAGCGGCGAGTCGCCCATTGCAGCACGCCCGGCCGCTGCAGCAACAGCTCGTCGAACGCGCCGGCGCGATAGGCGTCCAGCGCAGCGTCCAACACGACGGCGATGGCCGAACTGGGAACGGCGCCTTCCTTGACCTTTTGCGGCAGGGTGAGCCGGGGAAGCGTAACCATAGCCTCGTTCTTTGAGCTCTCGTCCCGATTCGTCTGCTGATCGTCTCGTGCTTGCGTCCCAGCCTCGGCAATTCATGCGTATTCCTGACAACGCCGATGTCCTAAAAAAGGGGCGCCCGTAGTGTATCACCGGAACAGGATGGGTTAAACATGCGACTACCCTACTTGACCCACAACGGAACGCCCGCGAAAGGGCCTCGCGACGGCGTCGTTTTCGTCGTCTATGCACCTTTCGGGGCCGACGCTGTGCTCAGCGCCTATCCAGACGGCGCATCGCACGACCTCAGCCAGCATCCGCTGATCCAGAATCTGCTCGAAGTGGCCGCGCGCGGGGTGCACGTGGTCGCGCTGGTGGATCGGGTGAACAGCGATACCCATTTGATCCAAATCCCTGCCGCCCGCCCCGCCGATCTGCAGGTCACGTCGCGCTGGAAGCTCGACATGGCTTCTCCGAGGACGCTCGCGGGGCTGTTGCGTTACGCCAGCGAGCAGCATCCTACAGCGGACCTCGTCTTGAGCCTGGAGGGGCACGGCGCAGGGTTCCTGCCGGAGATAGACCGCGCCCAGCTCTCCGTGCGCAACCTGACCGACGACGGCAAAAACGTGTGGGTGATTCGCCAGCAGGGATCCGTGCCGTTGCCGCAGGGGTCGCCGATCCTGCCCCAAGGATCGCCCATCCTGCCGCAAGGCTCACCGATCCTGCCACAAGGGTCGCCCATCCTGCCTGCCGGCCAGATGCCCATGTCCACCTACGGCCTGGGCCGGGCGCTGAAGGATGCGCTCGACGCCGGCGCGCACAAACCGGTGTTGATCCACTTCAACAACTGCTTCAACCTATCGGTCGAGGTACTGCACACAGTCGCGCCCTACGCCGGCTACGCCGTGGGCTATCCCAACTACAACTTCTTCACTGCTGGTGCGGCTTACCCTGAGGTGTTCGCCCGCTTGAAGAAGCAAAAGACGGCCACCCCAGCTGAATTAGCCCACTGGTTCGCCGAGGAGAATCATGCCGCGCTCGCTGCCAAGGGCAATCACCCGACGGCCGGCGGCGTCGTCGAGCTGGCGCGCATGCACGAGATCGTCGAACGGATTGACGATCTGGCCGACGCGCTGCTGGCCTCGCTGCGCAACACCAGCGGCGCCGCCCGCGCGCAGGTCGCCGACGACATCCAAGCCGCCATCGTCCAAGCGCAACAGTACGACACCACCCACGGCGACTTCACGCTGGAGACGCCGGATGAGATGACCGACCTGCGCAGCCTAGCCGCCGCGCTCGACGATCCGAAATATGCGGGCTTCGGGGTGCAGGCCGCCGCCCACGCGCTCTGGAAGGCCACCGGCGGCATCAAGGCCTACGGCGACGCCGACCGTCCCTGGGTCAATTTCGACGCGGTGTGGGACTTTCGCAGCGAACTGGCCATGAACATCTTCCTGCCCGACCCGTTACGCAAAGGGTTGTGGGACTGGCGCGCGCCGTATTACCTGGATGTGAACCCGGACCCAAGCAAGCCGCGCGTCCAGCCGCACATCATTGACTTCGTCAAAGTCACCGACTGGGTGGACTTCATCATCGAGTATCACAAGGACGTGCCGTTCGTCGGGTTGCTGCCGGCGCACATTCCGGACTTCCCGGTTTTCAACGCGAAATTCGAGCCGCCGCGCAAGCCCGACCGGCCGGATCAAAAGCCGCCCGGCAAACCCGACGATCCGGGTCAGCGTCCACGTGGTGCGTAAGCCTACCGCGCGCTCTTCCGGGCATCGTATTGCCATCGTATGCAATCGTCGTCCGAGTCGCGGGAATCACTGCATCGCAACGGGAACGCCGCCGTGATGAAATAGGGTGCAAGGGGGAGGCTGGTGAGGACACGAAGGGAGCGCAACACGCAGGGGGAGCTGGCCTAAGGGCCGGCGGCGCTGCCTTCGTGTTCTCGGATGTGGCCCTCATACACTTCTGGCGCGCCTCGCCGTGAGTCCAAGCGTTGCGTGGAGGCGCGCCGGCGGTGACCGATCTACGGAGGAATCGAAATGACTACCGCTAAAGATCTGACCAAATACGAAGACATCCCGTGCTGCCCGGAGCTGGAAACCGAGCATCCGTGTGATGTGATTGACTTGCGCCGGCATCTGATCTTCCCCACTAACGTGCGCGGGCCCAACGAGCAGCCAGTGCGCGTCGAAGTGGTCATCCATACTCGCTTCACTCGTTGTGGTGGGCCGCTGGCGCTCGGCGATATCGTCTACAGCACCACGCTGCTGCCTGGCGAGAAAGTGCGTCTAGCGACGACCGATCGCCGCAGCCGCTTCAGCTTCGACAGCGAATCCAAGCTCAGCTACCGCAGCGAGCAGATCAGCGAGGAGCAATATCGCATGCGCGCGCTGCGCGCCTTTATGGCCGACGAAAACGCGGTGAATCGCGGCAGCGAGAACTACGCGGAGCAGGGCAAGTGGGATTTCCACGGCGACGCCAGCGGCTCGATCGGCTTCTTCTCCGCCAGCGCCGATACGAACGCTCGTGGCAGCCACAGCGCGTCCTCGACGCGCGACTGGCTGCGCGAGCATCGCGCTCACGCCGAGATGGCCGACAACCTGTCGGTGGCGGCGACGCGCACAGCGCACTCGCTGTCCATTGGCGAGGTGAGCACGCGCGCGCACATCGCAGGCGAGTCGGAGGACCACTTCGAGGCTTCCTCGCGCGAATTCAGCAACCCGAACAAGTGTCACGCCGTCACCTTCCTGTTCTATCGCATCAACAAGACCGAGACGATCAAGTTCGAGCTGGTATCCATCGAGCGTCGCGTGCTCGATCCAGTTGCGCCCACGCCGGTGCCGGCCAACCCCTTCCGCCCCGTCGGCCAGATCGCTGCCGTGCCGCAGGACGTGCCGGCCACGAGCACGCAGCGGCTGGCGGTTTTGGAGCGCAGCGTGCAGGCCGAGCAGCGCGTCCAGATTCAAGCCCTGCAGCCGCTGCCTGGCGGCCAAGCCGGCCTTCGCACCGCGGCCGTCGCTTTTGCCGCTGTGGCCGAACCCGGCATCCAGCAGCCTCTGCCCGACGCCGTGCGCGAGAGAGCCCTGGCCTTCGTGGATGATCAGCTCATCAAGCAAGGCCTGCTCGACCGCGAGACGAAACAGGTGTCGAAAGAGGCTAAACTAGAGTTCAGCTACGAACGCAAGACCTCGATCCCGACCGCCGGCGTGATCGTAAAGAGTTGCATGGACGATTGCAGCATTTGCGAGCCGGAACTGCACAAGAGGATGCAGCTCGAGCTGGAGCGCATGGAGCTCGAAAACAAGCTGCTGGCGCGCAAGATCGAACTACTCGACAAGGCGCAGGAGTATCGCTGCTGCCCGGACGGCGAAGCATCTTCTGGCTAACGCGGGTTGCTGCCCCAAATTCGTATTTCAGACTGAGCGCCCGGCACACTGCGAAGTGCGCCGGGCGCTCAAACTTTCGCATCCCGACGACTCACATAGAATAAGCGCAGGCCGGCGCTGGGATGCTCCGCGACCGTCCAAGAATCACCACAGAACATCGAGGAGAAACGACATGGAAGGAATTACGAGCGGTTTGATCGGCATCGCCTTGGGCGCCGCCGTGTTGCTGTTGGGCAAGAATCTGCGCCTGTTTGCCGCAGCAGCCGGCTTTCTCATCGGCTTCGTCCTCACCCGGCAGATCTTTCCCAACGCGTTTTTGATGGCGCTAATCGTTGCCGCCATCTTGGCGCTCATCGGTGTGGTCTTGATCACCGTGGCACGCGGTGGGACGCGTCTGGTGTTGCAGATCATGGGCGCAGTCGCCGGCGCAGGCATCTTGTTGTGGCTGGGGCAATCGCTTGGCATTGCGCCCGGCCTGGCGTCATGGTTCATCGCGTTCGTCGGCGCGCTGATCGGCTTCGGCCTGATGGCGCGTTTCTTCGACCTTGGCATCATTGCTCTGACCAGTCTGCTGGGTGCAAGCCTGATCGTGAATGGGCTGAGTTCATTCATCCCGCTGCCGGATATCATTAGCACGGTGATCACCCTCGTGCTGGCTGCCGTCGGATTCTTCTACCAGCGCAGCCGCTGACGTGGATGCTGCGCCCGGCATGGCCATCCTCGAACCGCTCTCCATCGAGTGCACCAGCCACAGCGAAGCGCAGACGCAGCGGCTGGGTGCGCGGTTGGGCGCATTGCTGCCGCGCCACGCCGTGATCGCCTTGCACGGGCCGTTGGGTGCGGGCAAGACCAGCTTCGCGCGCGGGGTGGGTGCCGGCTGGGGCGCGGAGCAGCCGCTGCGCAGCCCGACGTTTACGCTGGTGCAGGAGCATCATCGCCGGCGCGACGACGCCACGCTGTATCACATTGACCTGTATCGCGTCGAGGATGAGCGCGACCTGGCCAGCCTGGGCCTGGAGGAGATCCTGGACGATGAGAACGGCGTGTGCTTGATCGAATGGCCGGAGCGCGCGCCGGGGCTGATCCCGCCGGAGGCGATCCACGTCAAGCTCGCGATGGTGAGCGACACGCGCCGCCAACTGACCTTCTCCACGCAGGACGCGCAGACGTGGCAGGTGTTGCTCGCCTTCAGAAAGAGCGCGTTTGGGGTGTGACCGTGCCTGCCGTTCTGCTCGCCCTCGATACTTGCACCGTACGCGCCAGCATTGCCCTGCGCGACCCAACGACGCTGCGCGCCGAGATGACGTGGGAAGCGCAGCGGCACGAGACGGCGACCGTCGCCGCGCGCATCCGCGACCTGATGCGGGCATGCCGCATCGCGCCGGAGGATATCGGATGCATCGCGCTAGCGACCGGCCCAGGGTCGTTCACCGGCGTGCGCTGCGGCCTGGCCATCGGCAAGGGCATGGCCGTGGCGCGCAGCCTGCCGATGATCGGCGTGACGGCCTTCGACGTGATTGCCCACGCGCAGCCGCCGCAGCCTGCGCGAATGCTGGCCCTGCTCGAAGTCGGGCGCAACCGAGTGGCCGCCTGTCCCTACGAATGGCGCGCAGGTGCGCCGTCGGTCGCCGGCGAGTGGCAGATTCTCGGTTGGGCGGAGCTGGTGGCGCGCGCCGAGCCGCCGCTCTATGTGTGCGGCGACATCGCGCCGGCTTGGATCGCCGCGCTGCGGGAGAAAGTTGCGGTCGCACCGGCGGCGCTCAACCTGCGGCGGGCGGGATTTCTGGCAGAATTGGGGATGGCTCGTTGGGAACGTGGCGAGGTGGACGACGCGATGACGCTAACCGCCATCTATCCCCCCGAGGCATGATCGTGTTGGCTTATTGCGCCGGATCGAGACGAGATGAGCAGCCAGGTCATCCTCAATCCGCTCCAAGCGCCGAGCGCGTCCGAGCGGATCGCTTCGGTCGTCGTCACGCCGATGTCCCTGGACGACATCCCGGCCGTCATGGCGATCGAGCGCGCCTGCTTCCCGCGGCCCTGGCCAGAGCGCGCCTATCGCTACGAGCTGACCGAGAACCCTGAAGCCTACTTCGTCGTCGCGCGGGCGTATGAGCTGGAGGCGACGCCAACGGCGCCGCGCTCGCATTGGCAACGGCTGGCGCAACGGCTGGGCTTGCAAGGCCGTGCTCCGGCGCAGCGCGCGTTGCACACGGTCGTGGGCTTCGCCGGCATGTGGATGCACGTTGACGAAGCGCACATTGCCACCATCGCCACGCATCCCGGCTGGCGCCGGCGCGGCGTAGGCGAGCGCATCCTCGTCAACCTGCTGCGCGAAGCTCAGCGCCGTCGCGCCGAGATCGTCACGCTGGAGGTGCGGGTGAGCAACATCGCCGCGCAGCACCTGTATCGTAAGTACGGCTTCGAGGAGGTCGGCCGGCGCAAGGCCTATTACCAGGACAATCGCGAGGACGCGCTGCTGATGACCATCGTCCACTTCAACACGCCCGAATACCGCGCGCAGTTGGATGCGCTGGAGCGCCGGCTGTCCGGCGGCTGATTCAAAACTCCAGCCCCACGATGTAGCGCCACCAGTTGTTCAGCTTGCCCGTGGGCGTCGTCCCCTCGACGTGTGGAAAGCGCTTCATCCACCATAGGTGATGCTGGCGTATGTCGCCGCCGCCCCAATCGGCGCAGGTCATCTCGCGCACCTGGCCGGTGAAGTTGGGGTAGTTCAACCAGTCGTCGGCGTTGCTCCACACCGGCCGGCGGTTGCCCCAGTCGTAATCGGCCTCGCTGCTGGGCGCGAAGTGCACATTGCCACACGCCGCCATGCCCGGGTGCGATTTGTCGTAGCGCGTGAATTGCTTCCACAAGTTGCCCGACAAATTGATGGTTGGCGACGGCCGGAGTTCGACCGCCGATTTCCGTAGCCCGATCGCCCCGAGCAGCCGGTGCCACCACGACCGCCCGACTCCCCTCTCCCGACTCCTGAGCTCCGGGCTTCCGGCTTCATCGGGGATATCGCTGAAGACATGTTCCATGATGCTCTCGGCACGATGGCCCAGGTCTTCGAGCATCTCGCCCACGCCGCGCTCGTAGCTAAAACCCATGACCGCGAAGCGGCGCGAGACTTGCGACGTGCCGGGGATGACCGGGCCGTTGCACCAGATCGCGCCGCGCCCGCCCATGCACGACTCGTATAAGCCGGCGTAGGGGAAAGCCATGATCCAGAGTTCATCCACCAGGCCGGCTTCCAGCTTGCGCACGAAGTCGCAGCGCTGCAGGATCGCCGGATAGTCGGCCGTGTCGGGTTGATGAAACCCGCTGCGAGCGCGCCAGGCGTGCAGGTAGCCGGCGTCGTCATAGCGGAAGCCATCTTGCTTGACCGGGTACTCGTCTAGCTCGATGCGTTCGACGATCTGATAGCGCACATAGCCATGGCTGGCTTCCTGCACGTCGGCGATGTATTGCGCGCAGAGCTGGTCGGGGTCGTTCCAGCCCAGGACGCGGTTCAGCCGGCTGCCGCCCTCCGCTTCGATGATCGGGTTGTAGATGACGAGCGAGACGCGGGGTGTGAGCGTCATGGAATGAATTGTATGAGCGCGACTCGCGTTGCTCTTGCAGTGCGCGAAATGTATTCGCCGCTTTCGGCGCGGTTCATCTTGCCGGACGCACGCTTCTCCGACCCCAGCGACCCCTCGGCAGGCTCAGTTCACGAAGCCGGCGTCATGAGCGCGATGAGAGGAACTTCTCCGCCTCCATGGCTGCCATGCAGCCGAAGCCGGCGCTGGTGATGGCCTGCTTGAACCAGTTGTCGTGCACCTCGCCGGCGGCAAACACGCCGGGCACATTGGTGTGCAGGCGCCTGTCCACGATCAGGTAGCCGTCGTCATCCATCGCCAATTGGCCTTTGAACATCTGCGTGTTCGGCTCGTGGCCGATGAAGACGAAGAAGCCGTCCACCTTCTCTGTCCACGTCTCACCGGTCTTCGTGCTCTTCAGCACCACTTCGCTCACCTTGCCGTTGCCGATGATGCGCTCCACGACGGCGCTCTTGATGAATTCGATCTTAGGGTTTTGCATCGCGCGCTGCTGCAGCACGGGGCCGGCGCGAAATTCGTCGCGGCGGTGCACGATGCGCACGCGCTTCCCAAACTTGGTTAGGAACAAGCCTTCCTGGAAGGCGCTGTCGCCGCCGCCGACCACCATGATCTCCTTGTTGCGGAAGAAGAAACCGTCGCAAGTGGCGCAGTAACTCACACCGCGCCCGACAAACTCATCCTCGCCGGGGATGCCCAGCTTGCGCGGCGTGGCGCCGGTCGCCACGATGACCGCTTCAGCCTCATATTCGCGGCTGGACGACCACAGCTTGAACGGCCGCTGCGAAAAGTCCACCTTCTCGATGGTCTCCTCGACCATGCGCGCGCCAAATTTCTCGGCCTGCTCGCGCATCAGCGCCGTCAGCTCCGGCCCTTGCAGACCGTTGGGAAAGCCGGGGAAGTTCTCCACCTCAGTCGTCGTCGCGATCTGCCCGCCAAACGCTGGGCCGACGAACACCAGTGGTTCGAGGAATGCGCGACCGGCATACAGCGCCGCTGTTAGTCCGGCCGGCCCTGCGCCGATGATTGCCAGTTTGTCTGCCATCTTACGTGCTCCGAATCAAGCGTCAACACAATTGCGGACCTGTCGCCCGCGGATTACTCTGTGTTGTGCATTCTACCGAAGCGCGCTGATTCCCGAGTGCATTTTCTGACGGGGCATTGCGCAGATTTGCGCAGCGGATGAATCTGCGTGCCCTTGCCAATTGCGTCATCGGCGCGAAGCGGCTCCGCAATGCAGCGACGAGTAGAATGCGCGAAGTCACGATGAGCAGCTCTCAGTCCGGCGCCGGAAGCGCAGCATCGCACTTTACCGTGCTCAACGATCGCTACCGGTTGTTGGCCACGCTGGCTGCCGGCGGCATGGCGACGGTTTACAAGGGACAGGACACGCTGCTCAATCGCCTGGTTGCCATCAAGTTGCTGCGCGACCGGTATGCCGGCGATCCTCAGTTCGTGCAGCGCTTCCGCCAGGAGGCGCAGGCCGCCGCCAACCTCAACCATCCCAACATCGTCACGATCTACGACGTCGGCCGCGATGTGGTGAGCGGGCGGGAGCGCCACTACATCGTCATGGAGCTGGTGGAAGGCCAAGACCTGAAGCAGGCGCTGCGCTGGCGCGCCGCCAACGGCCACCCCTTCACCATCGAGGAGGCTGTGGACATCGCGCGCCAGGTCTGCGAGGGCGTCGGCTATGCCCACCGGCGCGGGCTGGTGCACTGCGACTTGAAGCCACAGAACGTCATGCTCACCACCGACGGCCGGGCCAAAGTGACCGACTTCGGCATCGCGCGCGCCTACACCGCGATGCCGAGCACCGGCGAACGCGCCGACGTAGTGTGGGGCTCGCCGCAGTACTACGCGCCGGAGCAGGCCGCTGGCGCAGCGCCCACACCCGCCAGCGACGTTTACAGCATCGGCGTGATGCTCTACGAGATGCTGGCCGGCCGGCTGCCCTTCGAGTCGCCCGACCCCCTGCGCCTGGCCCAGATGCACCAGACGGCCTCGCCGCCGCTGCTGCATGCGCTGAACCCGAACGTCACGCCGCAACTGGAAAGCGTCGTCATGTGCGCGCTGGCGAAAGACCCTGCTCAGCGTTACCGCGACGCCGACCAGTTCGCCCGCGCGCTGTCGGCTTACGCCCTGCAAGGCGAAGCACAGACGCTGGTGAACCTGCCGCCGGTCACGCCGCCTCCGGCCCCATCGCCCGCTGCCGCCTCGCGACCTGTTCCGCAGCCGGCGACCGGCGCGACGCGTGCGTCGAACCGCGCGCCCACGAGCACATCGAACGTCGCCTCGCCGCCGGCAGCGCCGGCTCAGACCGGCCCAGATGTGCTGCTGTGGCTGCTTGCCGCCCTCGCGTTCCTGTGCGTGCTCGGGCTAATCCCGCTCTACGTGCTGGTCTATCAAGCCTATCAGACGCCGCCCGCGCCGACGGCTACGCCACCAAGCGCCACCCCCGCATTACCCATCACGAGCGGCAATCTGAAGGTCAAGGCGCCGGCGCTGGCCGGCAAGACGCTGGAAGAAGCGACGCGCGAACTGGCCTTGCTCGGCCTCGGCATCCGCGTGGTCGAGGAGCGGCCGGACGGCAACACGGCGCAGCGCGTCGTGCTCGAGCAGCGCCCGCCGGCAGACGCGCTGGTGGACCCGGGCGCAGTGATCGAGGTCGTGGTTAGCAAGCCTGTCGAGGCGCGCGAAGTGCCCAGCGACCTGATCGGCCGCACACTGGATGCGGCGATCAGCCAGACGCTGGCCGCGCTCGGTTGGAACGTCGTCGTCACCGAAGTGCTGGACTTCTCGCCGCGCGGGGCTATCTTGGCCGTGCAGCCGCCGGGAGGCAGCAAGCTGGCCGTGAGTGAGACGCTCACGCTAACCGTGAGCAGCGGCGGGCGCATCGCGCTGAACGTGGACATGTGGCCGGTGACGCTGGAAGCGGTGACGTTGCAGCGCGCGGCTTACCTGCCCGGCCAGGCCGTGCAGTTTCGGGTGACCTGGCGTGCCAACCAGCCGGTCGGGCGCGATTACAAGGTGGGCTGGTATCTCTTCAACCCGGAGAAGACGAGCGTGCTGGCGCAGGGGGAAGATCGCGCGCCGCAACACAACGGCCTGCCGGCGCCGACGTCGGCCTGGATCGGCGGGACGGTCGTCGAGGACACCTACGCGCTGCGCATCCCCGACAACCTGTCGCCCGGCGCGTATCCGCTGGCCATCGGGATGTATGACAGCAACGGCCGGCTGCGCGTGGTCAATCCCGGCAATGCCACAGCGCTGGATGACCTGGTGGTGCTCTACGACATCATCGTGCAATGACCCAGTGCCGGCAGCCAGCGCAACCGGCACGCGCGCCGTTCGTATATCGGTATGGCATGCTGACGCTGGCCATCGAGCGCACAGCCGTGACTCGCAACACCAGACCGAACCCGGCTGCCGGCGCGCCTGCGCTTTCGGAGGCCGACCGCGAGCGCGCGTACATCCGCGACGTGCTCGCCGGGGATGTCGAAGCCTTCCGGCCACTGGTCGAGGCCTATCAGGCGCAGGTCTACAACCTGGCCCTGCGCATGCTCGGCAACGAGCGCGAGGCCGAGGATGCTGCGCAGGACGCCTTCCTGCACGCCTACGCGCGCCTGGCCACCTACAAACCGGAGTGGCGCTTCAAGACGTGGCTGATGACGATCGCATCCAACCTGTGCATTGACCGGCTGCGCCGCCGCAAGCTGGAGCCGCTCGCGTTCACCGACGTGGCGCAACGCGAGGCAGGCGACGAGGAGATCGAATTCACCAGCCGCGACCCGCAGCCGGACGCGGTCGTCGCGCGCAAACAACGGGACGAAGCGATTCGCGCTATGCTGCTCGAGCTGCCGGCAGAGGATCGCGGCATGGTCGTCATGTTCTATTTCAACGACATGAGCTACGAGGAGATCGCGCAGGCGACGCACACGACCGTTAGCGCGGTCAAGTCGCGCCTGTTCCGCGCCCGGCAGAAGATGGCCAAGTCCAAGTGGGTAGAGAAGCTATGAACGTCGAGGAATTGATGATCCAGGCGCTGGACGGCGAGATCGGCGCGGAAGATCGCGCCAGGCTGGACGCCTACCTCGCCGGGCGGCCCGACGAGCGCGCCGAGCTCGAGCGCATGCTGGCGGTGAACGCGGCGCTGCGCGGCACGCCTGCCGCTGCGCCACCGGATGGATTCGTCGAGGCCGTGCTCGCGCGTGTGCGCACCGCGCCGGCAGTCCGGCCGTTCAAACGCCGCTACATCGTCACGCTGGTCGTGGCGAACTGGGCGCTGGCTGCCCTCGTCTGGGTCTGCGCCGGCGCCGTGCTCATCGGCCTCACTGCACTGCTGGTGCAGGAGCCGCTGTTTCAGCCCATCGTGGCGCTCTGGCGCAGCGCGACGATTTCCCTCTCCGACATGCTCAACGTGCTGGCGACGACCGCCCGCACGCTCATGGCCCAACCGGCCGTGCGGTTGACGATGCTGGCTGCGATGGCCATCGTGGCGATCTGGCTCGGCGTCCTGGTCAAGGTTCTGGCTCCTCGACACCGTCTGGCGTGATGCAAGGTCGCATTTGCCGACGGGGCAAACGTACATGTTGGGTAGGGTGCGCGCTCCGCAGCATGCCATTGCCGCTCGTCATAGGCGCGGAACGGCGTCCGCGCCCTGTGGCGCGACGTTTTGCCCCTATACGCGAATGCACCCCGATGCAACCCGGCGCGAGCGCATGCGTAAGGATTCAGCAGAGGAGCAATGATGAAAACCTTGACCAAGATCTCGAGCGGGCTATTTGCAGCCTGCCTGCTACTTATCCTAACGGTGCTGCCGGCATCGGCACAGACGCTGACGCCACCGCCGACGGCTCCTGCGCCGGCCACGCCCATTCCTTTCGAGGACGACCGGCGCATCCTACGCGGCGATCGCGTCATCAGCGGCGAAAGTTTCGTGTTGCGCGCCGGTGAGACGCTGCGCGGCAACCTGACGGTCTTCGGCGGCGACGTGATGCTGGAAGCCGGTAGCCGGGTCGAAGGCGATATCAGCGCATTCGGCGGCAGCGTGGTCATCGCAGGCGAAGTCACCGGCGACGTGAGCATCATCGGCGGCACGGCGAACATTGCCCCCACTGCGGTTGTCGAAGGCGACATCGTTCGGGTCAACAGCACAATCAACCGCGCACCGGGCGCAACGGTGCGTGGGCGAGAGACGACGATGGATGTGCCGTTCCTGCCGGAAGTGAGGCAGGTAGAGCGCACCGTCATCACTCTACCAATGCGCGATGAACGCGGGCCGCTCGGTTGGCTCTTCAGCCTGGTCGGCAGCGCCATCGCCGCGTTGTTCGGCGCGTTCCTGATTACGCTCGTTACGCTCGTCATCGTCGCGCTGCTGCCGGCCAACGTCGCGCAAGCGGCAACGACGGCGACGAAGGATTGGCTGGTGTCGGGCGCCGTCGGCGCACTCACCTTGATCGCCGTGCCGATCGTCGCAGTGATCCTAGCAATCACGATCTGCCTGCTCCCGATCGCGGTGTTGCTGATGCTGGCCTACGCCGTGGCCGTGCTGGCCGGCTGGGCGGTCTCGGCGACCATCGTCGGCGAGCGCGTGATGCGGGCGCTGAACCGTGCCGATTGGACATCGCTCGGGCGGGCACTGGCCGGCGCGGTGTTGCTGGCGCTGCTCGGCTCGGTTCCGCTCATCGGCGGGCTGGTGGGGCTTGCCGCGTCTGCGCTCGGCCTGGGCGCATTGATCCTGACGCGCGCCGGCACGCAGCCCTACGTACCGAGGCCGGCGCCGGCGCAAGCGGCAACGCCTACGCCGCCGGACGAGCTACCACCGGCTGAACCGCCGAAGCAGAATTGATCGCCCTTGTCGCTTCGGGATAGCCGCGCAGCCACGCCCGTCGAAGGCCCCTGAGCTTGTCAAAGGCCCTTGAGCTTGTCGAAGGCCCCTGAGCTTGTCGAAGGGGCCCTGAGCCTGTCCGAATACCAACGTGTGGCCAATGTAGGCTAATTCATCTTCAAACGACATGCGCATGTCATTCGCCCGCCTCCTTCAGCGCACACCATTCTATGGCCGCGCTGCCTTTACCGGCCCGGAGCCGTGCTCGATTGCCGTCCGGGTGGGGTTGGGAAGATGCGAAGTGCGATCGGCAACAGCGCTCGTTGCTCCTCGGTCATATCACCCCTGATCTCACCCGCCGGATATGCCACCGTGTATACGTTGACGTAGAGCATATTGAGCAGCAGGCAATTCAGATCGCCGGGGGTGATGGCGATTTTGCCGGCCAGCGTGCCCGGGCCGAATGCGCTCGATCCAGAATACAGCGTATAGAGGATCGGCCCGTTTTGCCCCGGCGCGCCGCGATGGATGTGCACCGCAGTGACGACCGGCGCAGCGGTGTTGATGAGGATCTGGTAGCTCAACTCGGTGCGATTCGCATCGAGCACGAAGAAGGCCGAGCCGCTGGCCGTCGTCGTCACCGGCGGCGATTCGCGCGCGCCGGTCATCGCGCCGAAGTAGCGATCCGAAACGGCGACCGGGTAGATCTGCCCGCGAATCTCGCCGCCGGGATGATCGGTCGTGTGCACGTTGATGTAGTAGCCACCTGTTGTCAGCCGGTAGACCTGGTCGTTCGTCAACGTCACCACGCCCGTGCCACTCAGATCGAGGTTGAAGGCGATGCCGCCGGTTTCAGTGATCGTGCCGGTGTGAATGTGCATGCCGACGACGGTCGAGGTCATGCTGTCGGTGACGATCTTGTAGGTCAGCGCGTTGGTTAGTGAATCCAGCACCAGGCTGGCCAGTCCGGTTGCGGTGGTCGTGATGGGCGTGGGCAGTTCATTCGCGCCGCTCAGCTCGGCGCGGTAGGTGAGGAAGCGGCGCGGCGGCTCGACTTGCCCGCGGATTTCGCCGGTCGGATGGGCAACCGTGTGGATGTTGACGTAGGCGTTGGCCGTCAACAGATCAACGGCCGTCGTTGCGGTTACGATCGCCGTCCCGGCCAGCGGCGTCGCCGGGCTGAGCTGGCCGCCGCCGGCAGCTAACAGATCCACGACCACCGGCCCGTTCACGCCAGCCGGCCCCTTGTGGATATGCGCCATCGTTGCGCTGGGAATGCCGGTGACGGTCACTTCGAAGGGCAACCGGCCGGTCGAGCGCATCAGGTCGAACGTCGCTTGGCCAGAGGCCGCAGTGGTGACCGGGGGTACTTCGTTCGCTCCGCTCAAAATCGCGCGCAGCAGCACCTCGTTCGGGCCGAGTTGGCCGCGCATCTCGCCCGTAGGATGCAGCACCGTGCCCACGCTGACATACAGATTGCCGTTGCGCAGCGCAGTAACTCGAGTGGGCGAGATAGGCGATGTGCCACTGATGGGCGTTGCCGGATCGAGCGTGCCGCCACCTAACGTTAACAGGTCGAAGGCCAGCGGGCCATTCGAGCCGGCCGGTGCTTCGTAGATGCCGGCGATTGTCGCGCTGGGGACGCCGGTGACTTGCAGGAAGAAGGCGAACTGATCCTGGGCATCGCTGAGGAGGATGAGCGCCGAGCCGCTGTTCGGGCTGACCAGGGGCGGCACTTCGGCGTCACCGCTGAGTTGTGTGCCGAACGCGCGGATCGCCTCGCGCGGGAAGAGCTGGCCGCGCAGTTCCCCGCCGGGGTTGGCCGCGGTGTGCACGTTGACGTAGTAGTTGCCCGCGAAGAGATCGGCGACTTGGGCAGGCGTGAGATATACCGTGCCGCTGATCGGCGAGGTATCGCTCAGCACGCCGGCGCCGAGTAGGTCGAAGACAACCGGTCCGCTGGCGCCAATTGGGCCGCGATGGATGTGAGCAGCGGTCGCGCTGACGATGCCGGTCACGCTCAGCGTGTAGCTCAGCCGGCGCGTGGTGCGCTCGAACGTCATGCGCGCCATGCCGTATGCGCCCGTAAACGGCACCGCCGGCGTTTCGTTGGCCTGCAGCAGCGTAGCGCGAAACTCGGTGAAGACCGGCCGGTGTGCGGCGTATGCCAAACGAGGCACAGCGATGGCGATGGCCAGCGAGGCGGCTACCAGCGTGCTGAACATCCCCCGAAATAGGATTGCTTTCATTCAAGCCCTCCTGTTCGTCGAGTCGCTGCAGGCCGATGCAACCGGCACACAGCGCCGACACTGGCGCGATGCGAATCGCGCTACGTTCCTAGCTCGGTCTTACGAAGGCGAGGCGTGCAGTCTAAGTTGGTCCCGAATGTTTTGACGTGGGTAGGGAACGCTCTAACCCATTCGGGCCATTCAGAGCGCGTCTACAGCGCGTCAATTCTTTTGGACACTCACTTAGAAGCAGCGATGGACGGCAGTCGCTCGACCGAACGCGATATAAGATTCGCGTAGTATAGCGCCGCTCCGAATCGCAGGGCATTCGCATGTGGGGAAGAGTATTGCGCGTGGGGCGCGAACGCTGTTCCGCGCCGATCAAGCTAGCAGATCACGTTCTGCGAGTCGAAGTCGCAGGCAACTCCGGGCAGAGTCTGCCTGGCAGACTGGGTCGCCGAAGGGTGACTGCGCTGTGCAGTGCGCGACTTCCAATCGCTGCGTGACTTTCTCCCGGGCTACAATTTAGGCATGCTTGAACTTCATCCCATTGCCCGGCTGCTGATCCTCGGTGGGATCGGCTTGGTCGTGCTTGGGCTGCTTGTGCAGGTCGTCACGAGCTTGTTGCCCGGCATCGGCCGGCTACCCGGCGATATCGTCATCGAGCGCGACAACTTCAAGCTCTACATCCCGCTCGGCACGATGATCCTGCTCAGCATCGCGCTCTCGATTCTGCTCAATCTCATCGCGCGGCTGTTCAACAGCGGCGGCAAGTAGTCCGCCTACTCAGCGGAATTCATCGCATTCAGCCACATGCGCATCAAGCGGGCATATTGCGGCAGCCGGTCGAAGATCATCTGTGCCAGAGGCTCGTTGTACGTATGCACGGTCAGATTCCGATCATCAATCATCTGCAGCGCAAGCACGGCGTCATCTTCGCTCAGCAACGCTGACCGCCTGCACGCCCTAACCACGCCCTTCGGCGATCCGACATCCAGCCCCTCAAATTCGCGAAGGTAACTCTGCGCCGCCTTCCAGACTGCTTCAAGCGTATATTCGAAACGCTGAATCCCGGCATCGCGCACGATCCGCGATGGCTCTGCAATCGCCAGCACCTCTTCTAGCGTGTCGAGCGCTTGTCTAGCGACGGCGATTCGTTCTCGATAGCGTTCCACAGAATTCCCTCGCGCAGCACGCGCGTCCGAAAGCGCTCATCCGCCTGCGCGAGGTCGACGATTTCCACCTCGTAGGGGATGTCGCTTTCCTCGACCGCTTCACGCAGCCGGCTCACCAGTCCAGTGGGGAGCGCCTCGCAAGGCTCAATCGCGATGTCCACATCCGACGTGAGCCGCTGGTCGCCGCGTGCATACGAGCCGAACAGATACACGTGCACTTGGTAAGGCTGCAAAAACGCGCAGACCAGGCGGCGCAGCCGTTCAAGATGCTCGGTTCGCCCGCCGGCGACTTTTGCTTCTTTGGACACGCGGCGGATTATAAGCATGCCGATGACAGTGCCATCGGCTACCCGGCGTCCGGCCTCATGCCAGCACCAACTCCGCCTTCATGATGCCTTCGTCGGGCTGATACTTGCACGTGAAGCCCACCTGTTCGCTCACGCGGATCATGCCCACGTTGTCCGGCAAAATGTCGGCCACGATGCGCTTCACGCCTTCCTGCCGGCCAATCTCCACCAGACGACGGAGCAGCTCTCGCCCCAGGCCCTGATGCTGATACTCGTCGCTGATCAGGATGGCGAACTCAGCCTCCTTGCCGCCGCGCAGCTTGATCAGGCGGCCCACGCCGATAATGTGCGGCTTGAGCACTGCATCGCGCATCTCCGCCACCAGCGCCATCTCGCGCTCATAGCTCACGAACGCGATGCGCGTTAGCCGTTCGTGGGCGATGCGCTCGCTCAGTGGAATCGGATGGAAGTAGCGCTGATAGACGGTCTGCTCCGAAAGCGTGCGATGGAATTCGACCAGCAGCGGCTCGTCCTCCGGCCGAATCGGGCGGATCGTCACCGGCGTGCCGTCGTTCAGCGTCCACGGCCCGACGTACTGCACCGGGTAAGGTTTGATCGCCGTGCGCGGCAGAGCGGCCTCCGTCAGTTTTGGATCGTGCAACACCACGCGCGCGTCCAGCGCGATCAACCGATCTTCCGATGCCAACAACGGGTTGATGTCAATCTCTTTGATCCAGCGCTGCTCCGCCACCAGGTAGCTGAAGCGCACCATCAATTGCTCCAATTCGTCCAGCGGCACCGGCCTGCGCCCGCGCACGCCTTTCAGCGCGGTGTAGATCTTCGTCTGCTCCATCATCCGCCGCGCCAGCGTGGTGTTCAGCGGCGGCAAACCGAGCGCGCGATCTTTGAACACCTCCACCAACTGGCCGCCGGTGCCGAACAGCAGCACCGGTCCAAGCTGGGCATCGGTGGTGCTGCCCAAGATCAGCTCGTAGCCGTCCAGTTTGACCATCGGCTGCACGGTCACGCCGAGGAAATCCGCCGCCTTGGCACGCGCCGACACCGCCGCCTTGATCAGCCGGTATGCATCGCGCACGTCGGATGCGCTGCACAGGTTCAAATGCACGCCGCCCACGTCGGTCTTGTGGGTGACCGTCTCCGAATGCAGCTTGAGCACGACCGGATAGCCGATGTGCTCCGCCTGCTCGACGGCCTGATCTTCGGTCTCGGCGATGTATGTCGGCACGGTGGGGATGCCGTAGGATGCGAGCAGGCGCTTGGACTCGTATTCGGTCAGGAGTGTGCGGCCGGAAGCGCGCACCTGCGCGACGATCGCTGCCGCTTCATCGCGGTGCATCGCCCGGTCATCGCCCGGCACCGGCGTCTCGTAGAGCGCGCGCAGGTTGTCGCTGTAGCGCCACATATAGGTGAACATGCGCGCGGCCGTGTCGGGATAGCCGAACGTCGGGATGCCGGCCTCGTTCAAGATGCGCTCGCCCGGCTCGACTGAATCGCCGCCCATCCAGCTTGCCAGCACCGGCTTGCCGCGCAACCGCGCATAGGGGCGCAGCAATTCCGCCGTCGCCGTGGCGTCGGTCATCGCCTGCGGCGTGAGGATGACCAGCAGGCCGTCGCTGTTCGGGTCGGCGGCGGCGATCTCCAGCGTCTTGGCGTAGCGCTCCGGCGTGGCGTCGCCCAGCACGTCAATCGGGTTGTTGTGGCTCCAGGCCGGCGGCAAGAAGGCGTTCAGCTTCTCCATCGTCTCCGGCGAAAGCGGCGCCAGCTCGCCGCCGTTTTGCACCAAGGCGTCGGTCGTCAAAACCCCTGGGCCGCCGGCGTTCGTCACCACGGTCAGGCGCGGGCCCTTCGGGCGCGGCTGCTTGGCCAGCACCTCGGCCATATAGAACAGGTCGGCGATGGTGTTCACACGCAACACGCCACAGCGCCGGAAGGCCGCGTCGAGCGCGTCATCGCTGCCGGCCATCGAGCCGGTGTGCGACGCAGCAGCCTGCGCCGCGGCCGCCGTGCGCCCGGCCTTGATGATGATGATCGGCTTGTTCAGCGCCACTTCGCGCGCAGCGGAGATGAACGCGCGCGCATCATCGCCGATCGTCTCCATATACATCACGATGCTGTCGGTGTTAGGATCGTCGCCGAGGTAGTCAATCAGATCGCCCCACCCCACGTCGAGCATCGAGCCGACCGAGATGAAGTAACTAAAGCCGACTTTTTCGCGAAAGCTCCAATCGAGCACGGCCGTGCACAACGCCCCGCTCTGGCTAATGAAGGCGACGTTGCCGGGGTTGGCAATGGCGTCGGCGAAGGTGGCGTTCAGGCCGATGCTGGTGTTCATGATGCCCAGGCAGTTCGGGCCGACGATGCGCATGTGCGCCTCGCGCGCTTGGGCTAGGATCTGCCGCTCTAGCTCCGCTCCCTGCGGGCCGATCTCCTTGAAGCCGGCCGAGATGATCAGCGCAGCCTTCACGCCGGCAGCAACGCACTCGCCGATGATGCCGGGCACCGTCGGCGCCGGCGTGACGATCACCGCCAGATCCACCTTTTTGGGCACGGTGGCGATGTTGGGATAAGCCGGCAGGCCGAGCACCTCGTCGCGCTTCGGGTTGACAGGGAAGACGCGACCGCGAAAGGCCTTCAGGTTTCGCATGATCGCCAAGCCGACGCTGCCTGCCTTGTCGGTCGCGCCGATCACGGCGATCGTCTTGGGCTTGAACAACGCATCGAACGACTCGCGCTCGCGTTGCAACGCTTCAATCGAAGTGATGACTTTTCCGGTTGGAGTTTGCGCCATGGGCGCGTTTTGCACAGCGGTCATGACTCATCTTAAGGCGGATTGCTGCCCTCACAGGGCGATAACCCTGCGAGGGTGATTTGCTACGTGGTGAGTTTTACGTGAAATCGCCAGCTCAGGCTATAGCCGTTCAGCCAGTGCGCGCCTGCGCGACCGGTCAGCCGGCCAGCTTCTTCAACCCGCTCAGCTCGGCTGAAAGTCGCTTGCCGCCGGCGTCCTCGAAGAACACCTCCACTTCCTCGTCGTCGCGCACGCGTGTGCTGCGCAAGACCAAGCCGCGCCCGAAGCGAGGATGCACCACGCGGTCGCCGGGCTTGAAACGTGTGTCGGCGCTGGCCGGGCGCGGCGCAGCCGGCTTGCCGCCGCTCCACGTCGCCGCATCGCGCAGGATCTCGCTGTTCTTGCGCGGCTTGCCGTCCACGACCTCGTCGGGCAAGTCGGCCAGGAAGCGCGACGGCTCGCTGATCTCGCTGTCGCCCCACTGCGAACGGCGGAAGGGACGCAGCAGATACAGGCGCTCCTTCGCCCGCGTAATGCCGACATACATCAGCCGGCGCTCTTCGGCCATGCGCTCCGGGTCATCCATGCTGCGGCTGTGCGGCAGCACGCCCTCCACCAGCCCGACGATGAACACGACTTTGAATTCCAGCCCTTTGGCGGCGTGCAGCGTGAGCAGCGTCGGCGCGTTGGCGTTCTCATCGTAGTTATCCACCTCGCTCACCAGCGCGATCTCGCTGAGGAACTCGCTCAGCGGCGCATCGCCGGCCTCGGCGGCCACGTTGCGCAACTCCATCACGTTCGCCCAGCGCTCCTCGCCTTCCTCCGTGCCATCTTTCAGGTAGTCCTTGTAGCCGCTGGTCTGGATGATGTGGTCGAACAACTGGCCGACGCTCAGCTCGTTGCGCAGGCGCACCCACTGCGCCCAGAGCGTGCCGAACTCCTTGAGAGCGCGCGCGCCGCGGCCCGGCAGTTCTCCTCGGTTGATCACTTCGAGGCAAGTCACACCGACGGCGCGGGCTGCGGCTTCCAACTGCGCGAAGGTCTTTTCGCCGATGCCGCGCGGCGGCACGTTGATCACGCGCTGTAGGCTGACCACGTCCGCCGGGTTGTTCACGATGCGCAGGTAGGCCAGCACATCTTTGATCTCTTTGCGCGCGTAGAAGCGCGTCGCGCCCACCAGGCGATAGGGCATGCCGGCGCGCACAAAGGCATCCTCGATGGCGCGCGATTGGGCGTTGGTGCGATACATCACCGCGATCTCGCCGGGCTCGGCTGCCTTCAGCCGCACCAGTTCGGCGATGGTATCCACGACGTATTGCGCCTCATCGTCCTCGTTGAACATCTCGCGCACGGCGATCTTCGGCCCGTAGCCGCGCTGCGTGAACAGGTTGATGTGGATGCGATTCGGGTTCTTCTTGATCACCGCCATCGCTGCGTCCAGGATGGTCTGCGTCGAGCGATAGTTTTGCTCCAACGCGATGATGTTGAGGTCGGGGTAGTCCTCGCGCAAGCGCAGCACGTTGCGATGGTCGGCGCCGCGCCAGGCGTAGATGCCCTGATCCACATCGCCCACGCAGAACAGGCTGCGATGCTTGCCGGCGATCAGCTTGATCAGCTCGTATTGCGCGATGTTGGTGTCCTGGAATTCGTCCACCAGCACGTGCAGGTAGCGCTCTTGCACCTTCTCGCGCACCGCCGCGTTGCGCTGCAACAGCAGCACGGTCTCCATCAGCAGGTCATCGAAATCGAGCGCGTTGTTGGCGCGCAGGATGGCGTTGTAGCGCGCATAGACGCGGCCGGCGATCTCATTGAAGTACGAATCGGGTTTGTAGCGCTCCGGCGTGATCAGCTCGTTCTTGGCTGCGCTGATGGCAGCGTGGATGGACGAGGGCTTGTATTTCTTCTCGTCCAGGTTGAGTTCGGCCAGCGCCGCCTTGACGACGCTGATCTGGTCGTCGCTGTCGTAGATGGTGAAATCGCGATCCAAGCCGGCGTGGTGCGCCTCGCGCCGCAACAGGCGCGCGCAGATGCTGTGAAACGTGCCGAGCGTCAGGTCGCCGGTCTTGTCCGCGCCGGCCATGCGCGTCAACCGGTCGCGCATCTCGCGCGCCGCCTTGTTGGTGAACGTCACGGCCATGATGCGATAGGGGTAGACGTTCCGCGCGCTGATCAGGTAGGCCACGCGGCTGGTCAGCACGCGCGTCTTGCCGCTGCCCGGCCCGGCCAGGATGAGCGTCGGCCCATCCGGCGCTTCGACTGCTCTGCGCTGCTGCGGGTTCAAGCCGTCGAGGATCGAAACCATGCCGCGATTTTCTCACGGGCGCGGGCCTACGGGCCGGGTGTGAGTGTGACTGTCGGCGTGGCTGTGGGCGTGATGACCGGCGTGGCTGTAGGCGTGATGATCGGTGTCTCTGTGAGCGTGGGGGATGCGAGCGGTGTGAAGGTGGCCGTCGGCAGCGGCACCGGCGTGGCCGTAGCCGTCACCGTAGGCGTCGGCGTTTCGGTGGGCGTTGGCGTTGGCGAGGGTGTTGCTGTCGGCGTCGGCGCTTCGGTAGGCGTCGGCGCGACAGTAGGGGGAATGATGACGATGATCGTCGGCAAGGCCTCCAGCGCCTCACGATTGCGCACTTCCACCAGCCCGGAGAAGATGTAGCCGGTGCGGCCATCCGGCAGCCGCACCAGATACCAATCCCCGCTGGGCTGCTCGGCGACGGAGATGGGCGAGAGTTGCGTGCCCACCGATAGTTGGGTGAGGATGGGAAATTGGGTGCCCGGCCCCGCCCGCACGTTGGCCGCCCGGATGACGCGCAGGCGCACCGGCCCCGGTGCAGGCGTATCGGTCGGCTCCAGCACCGGCTCTGCCGTCGGCGTAGGGCTTTGATCGGGCGGCGGCACAATCGGCGCCGGAACGGCCTGGGTCGGCACAGCCGGCGTGGTCGCGAAGATGGTTGGGCTGGGCGGCGCGCCGCCGGGCAACTGCGCCGCGCTGCCCGACCGCTGGGCCAGCGCGATCAAGAACACCGCCAATCCAATGACGAAAAGTGCGGCGACCGCTGCCACGGCGATGGCGAAACCGCGCCGGACGCTGCGCGCCTGCACAGGCGTCGCGCCGAATACCGATTCGGTCGTCACAGCCGGCTCGCGCGCCGGCCCGCTGAGCGCGGCGGCATTCGAAGTGGTGCGCGGTTTTTTGCGCACGGTCAGCGGCGGCATCATCGGCTCCACCGCCGGCGCGCTGGTCACCGCTTTGGTGAACGCCGCCGCCATTTCGCCAGCGGTGGCGAAGCGTGCGCTTGGATCTTTGGCCATCGCCCTCTCTACGACGGCGATGCACGCCTCCGGCAGATCGGGGCGATACTCGCGCGGATTCGGCACCGGTTCCATCACGTGTTTCATCGCCACGCTGATGCTGGTCGGCCCCTTGTAGGGCGGCACGCCGGTCAGCATCTCGTACAGCACCGCGCCCAGCGAATACACGTCGCTGCGTTCATCGAGCGGTTTGCCTAGGGCCTGTTCCGGGCTCATGTAGGCCGGCGTGCCGAGCACCACGCTGCCGGTCAGCGTGGGCGCGTTGGCCTCCGCCTCATACATCTTGACGATGCCGAAGTCGGTCAGGAAGGCTTCGCCGTAGTTGTCGAAAAGGATGTTGCCCGGCTTCAGATCGCGGTGGATGATGTTCTTCTTATGCGCAGCGTCGAGCGCCTGGGCCAGTCGCTCGAGGATGCGCGCAGCGTCGGATAGGTTTAGCCGGCCGTAGGTGAGTATGTCGGCCAACGAGCCGCCGGGCATATAGCGCATCACGATGTAGGGCTGGCCATCTTCTTCGCCGAAGTCGTAGATGGGGACGATCGCCGGATGGTCCAGCATCGCGACCGCGCGCACCTCGCGCTCGAAACGCTTGCGCGCCGCGACCTGATCCGACAGGCTGCGCGGGAGCACCTTGATGGCCACGTCCCGGCCGATGTTCGGGTCGTGAGCGAGATACACGACCGACATGCCGCCGCGATTCAGCTCGGCTATGATCTGGTAGCGGCCAATGTTTCGCGGCTTCATCGCTCGACACACCTCGCGCAGCGGAGACCCGGCACGCTCCTAAACTAAACGTGCTCGCCGGCTCATTTCACCCCATCGAGAGCAGGCTTCATCCGCGGCGGCCCTCACCGGAGACCCAGCATTCACCCACCGAACAGCAACCACTTTACCCACCGCGCAAAAGTGTGGACGACGCCGGCCGCCACGACGTTCCGCGTAGCGAGGAACGCCCGCGCACAGAACACGCCGGTCAACACTGCCAGGATAAACGGCCAGCCGAGGTCGGCTGGCCCACTCAGGTGCGCTGCACCGAAGAGGACGGCGCTGATGATCGCAGCGATGCCGGCATTCAGACGCAGCACGTCCTGCAAATAGGTCAGCAGCACACCGCGGAAGAGAATCTCTTGCGGCAGCGCAATGAGCAGAAAGATGCTCAGCGCCTGCGCCGCCGCATCGAGCGGCGGCGGGCCTTGGAACGCCGGGACGAGCGCGCCGGTCACCATGCCCACCGGCACGCCGATAGCCGCCAACAAGGCGAGATTCGCCGTGACCACGCTCACCCCGCGCGGCGTCGGCTGGAACGACATCCCCAGCCGGTCGAAGCGCCCCGCCGTCGCCAGCACGTACAGGAAGATCGGAATGATCGCGAGCTGAAAGTAGGTTACGCCCACATCGCCGGCGATCGGAAGATCGGGCAACGCCCTGAACTGCGCGGCATACCACAGCGACAGGGCGGCGCACACGAAGAGGAAGTTGAGCCGTTGTTTTTGTTCGCGCGTGGTGAACACCAGCAGCGCAACCGGTAGCAAAAAGGCGCCGAAGCGCATGACGATGCCGAACGTCGTAGGCGGCTCGGACGGCGCGCCGACGCCCGAATCCGGCGCATACGGCAACAGCAACGGCACGGCCACGGTGATCAGGCCGAGCAAGACATCGGCGCGGTGCAACTGCGGCACGTTCAGGATGGCGCACGCCGCCGGCAGGAAGATGAGCACCGCGCCGAACAGCAGTTCCGCCGGATCGAAATCGAACGCAGCGCGCGCATACGCCGCCACGGGCACCAGCGGTGCTAGCGCCAGCAATGCCATGCCCAACGGTTGGCTCTCGGCGTAGCGCCGGAGGGTAGAAGCCACAGCCGGCGTGCTCGCCAGCAAGTAGGCCGCTGCCGGCAAGCTATAGACCATCAGCGGATACAACGCCCCATTGAGCGAGGGCATGCCGATCTGCCGGATCAACGTGCCGACGAACGCAGCGAACAGCATCGCGCGCACGCTCAAATCGAGGGCAGTGGTCTTGGCTGCTGGAAGTTCAACCGGCTGCGTCCCCTCGCTTTTGGCAGACGTCGTAGCCACGCTCGACTGGCCGACCGAGTCCATACGCAAGCGATTCTAGCAGTTTGCTGCTTGCCAGGCTGCGATCACCTGCCGGCGGGTTTCTTCCAGGCTGCCCGACGTGTCAATCACCACATCCGCCTGGGCGAGCTTCTCGGCCTGCGGATTTTGCGCTTCGACGCGCGCGCGTGCCTCCTCCGGCGACAAGCCGCGATATTTCACCAGCCGCGCCACCTGCATCTCCGGCGGGCAATGCGTCACCCACACTTGATCGCATTCGCGCGCCCAGCCGCTCTCGAAGAGCTTGATCACCTCGATGACGACGACAACGTCGTCCGGCTGTGCACGAATCTCGCGCCACATTGCCTCGCGCACCGCCGGATGCGTGATCGCCTCCAGTCGCTTGAGCTTGTCGGGATCGCCGAACACCAGGCGCGCCATCTTGGGGCGATCCAGCTCACCGCTGGGGAGCAACACCTCCGGCCCGAACGCGCGCACGATTTCGGCCAGCGCCGGCCGGCCGGGGCGCACCACGTCGCGTGCGATCTGATCGGCATCAATGACGACGGCGCCGAGCTGGCGCAGCATGCGGGCAACGGCGCTTTTGCCGGTGGCGATGTTGCCGGTAAGGCCGATCAGCAGGCGCGGCATGGCGCGAGCGCAGGCGAGGCCGGCCCTCACCTGCCGTCCACTTCGATCTTGTACGTCCAGCGATACGGATCGGGGACGCGACCGTATTGGATATCGGTCAGGCTCTTGAAGAGGTGGTTGGCGACCGGCCCGGGCGCGTTGCGGACGAAGTAATCCTTGCCGCGGTAACCCATCTTGTCCACCGGCGCGATCACCGCCGCCGTGCCCATGCCGAACACCTCGGTGATCTCACCTGATTCGATGTCGCGCAGCACATCGCTGAGCGCCAGGCGCGCTTCCGACGCCGAGTAGCCCAGGTCAGGCGCGAGCTTCAGCACCGAATCGCGCGTCACGCCCTCCAGGATGCTGCCCGACAGCTCGGGCGTGACGATATGCTTGCCGCCGTAGACGAACGCGATGTTCATCGCGCCTACTTCCTCGACATACTTGCGTTCGATCGCGTCCAGCCAGAGCACCTGGTGATAGCCCAGATGCTTCACCCGTTCGCTCTCGCGCAGGCTGGCGGCGTAGTTGCCGCCGGTCTTGGCCGCACCGGTGCCGCCGCGCACCGCGCGCACGTATTCGTCCGACACGAAGACCGAAACCGGTTTGAAGCCGGTGGGGAAGTATGCGCCCGCCGGGCCGACGATGATGTAATGCAGATAGCTCTTGCTGGCGTATACGCCCAGGCTGACGTCCGTGGCGATCATGACCGGGCGGATGTAGAGTGATTCGCCGTCGCCGCCGGGCACCCATTCATGCTCCAGCCGCACCAGCTCGACGATGGCCTCCAAGTGTGCTTCGGGATCCACCTTTTGCATCGCCATGCGGTCGGCGGAGCGGTTGAAGCGCGCGACGTTCTCCCAAGGGCGAAAGAGGTTGATGTGACCGTCGGGACGGCGATAGGCCTTGGTGCCTTCGAAGATCTCCTGGGCGTAGTGGAATACCGCCGTCGCCGGATCGAGCACCAACGGCTGGTATGGGCCGATCTTCGCGTCGTGCCAGCCCTTCTCCTCGGTCCACCGTTGGGTGAACATGCGGTTGGTGAACGTCTTGCCGAAGACCGGCTTTTCGGCGAGCGGTCGCCGTGCGTTCGGCCCCAAGGGCTCAATCGTGATGTTCATGGTCGTTCCGCTCGTAATCAAAAGAAAGACCGGGATGCGTCAGAATCCGAGCCCCTTCAAGCAACCCGGATTCTGACCTCTGACCTGCTGACTTCTGACCTTCTGACCTCTGGACTTAGCTCGCCGCATTCTGCAGCGCCTTCTCCAGGTTCTCGCGCAGCTTGTTGTAGGTCGCCTCGCTGATCTCGCCGTTGGCCAGCCGCACGTCGAGGTTGAGTAACGCCTGCTCGATCTGCGCCTTCGTCAACGGCGCTGCTGCCGTGCCGGCAGCGGGTTGCTGCGGCGCCGGCTGCGCCGGCTGCTGCATGCCCTGCCGGATGGCCTCGGCCATGGCCTGGCCGAGGCCGATGCCGGCGCCGAGCCCTGCACCGATGCCCGCGCCACCGCCGCTTGGGTTCTGCGCTGCTTCGCGCATGGCCTGGCCGGCCTGGTATTGCGTGTAGGTCGCGCCGACCGCGCCCATGGCGCTGCGCGTGGCAATGGCCTTGGCCGTCTCCTCGCCGGGTTGGATGCTGACGACGTAGACCTTCTTCAGCGCGATGCCGATGGCCTCGAAGTCATCCGCTGCCTTGGCCTGGATGGCCGCGCCGAGGTCGGACTGGAGTGCCGCCAGGTCGAGCAGTGACTTGGTCTTCATCGTCGCGCCCATCACGCTGGCGATCTCGCTGACCAAGATGCCGCGCAGGTAATCCTGGATTTGCGAAGTGGTGTAGATGCCCTGCACGCCGACGATCTGGTTGACGAAGCGCTGTGGATCCTTGATCTGCATTGAGTAGGTACCGAAAGCGCGCAACTGCACCATGCCGAGCACCGCGTCCGGCACGGTGATCTCGCCGGGCGTGCCCCACTTCATGTCCACGAATTCCTTGGTGGTGACGAAATACACCTCGGCCGGGAAGGGCGTGCGGTCGTTTGTCGCCAGGCCGATCAGGCTGGACAACAGCGGCAGGTTCATCGTGGTGAGCGTGTGGCGCCCCTCGGTGAACATATCCAGCGCCTTGCCGTCGCGGTAGAAGACGGCCACCTGCGCCCCGCGCACGATCACCTGCGAGCCGAGGCGGATGTCGCCGCTGCCCTGCTCCGGCACGCGCTTAACGATGTCGTTGGGCCCCTGATCCGGCCATTCGATTACATCAATGATTCGAGCCATTTCTCTCCTTTGGTTTCCCCACTCCCTACTCCCGACCCCCCACTCCCGACTTCGCTAGGGAATTGGGGAGTAGGGAGTGGGATAAGAAGTCGGACTCCTAAATCCCCGTGATCACCTTGCTGCGCTGCGCGAACAAATCTGCAGCCGCTTTCACCGTCTTGTTGGCGTTCGCCAGCGCCGTCTTCAGCGCCGCCGGATCGCCCGTCGCGCCCTCCAAGCCGTCAATCGCAGCGCGGACCTTGTCCAGCTCGCCGAGGAGTTGCCGGTCGAATTCCTCGATGCGGTCGAGGTCGTCTTCCTTCACGCGCACGGCGTCGAAGAAGCCGGCGTAGCCCTGGGGCGCGTGGCGAATGCGGTCAATCAGCGTTTGCAGCGCGGTCTTCAACGCGCCGATGTCGTCCATCCACTCGACGCCGATGTTGTCCAGCACGGCATTCTGCACCGGCGTGATGCGGTCGAGCTGCAGCGTGAAGTCGCGCACCAGTGCCTCGCGCAGCAGCCGGTCGGCCTCGCGGCGCATCTCTTTCTCCTTGTAGCCCTTGTAGCCGGGGAGCATGCCGATGATGTTCTCCAGCGTCCCCCTTTCTCTGCGGATGTTCTCGTAATTCGCACTCATCTTGCCTCCTGATTTCTGGTAAGTGGTAAATGGTAAGTAGTAATTGCACCATTGACCTGCGCTCACCAACCACTCCCTACTTACCACTCACCATTTACTACTTACTGCTTACCACTCACGACTCACGACGTCGTGAAGACTTCGCTGCCGCAATACGGGCACTTCACCAGCCCCTTGCCGGCGAGCGTCAACGGACCGCCGCACTTCGGACATGACCCGCCCTTCAACTTCGACGCGTCGGACGAATACAACACGCCATCGTCCCAGTCCACGTAGCCGCTGAACAACTGCTTGCCGATCAAGTCGTAGATCAACTGCTTCATCTGATCGCGGTTGATGCCCAGCTCTACCGCAGCCATCGAGATGTCCACTTTGCCCTGCGTCTGCACCAGGCCGAGCAGCTTCTGCTGCCGTTTGATCTGCGCCTCTTCGACTGCTTCCAGCTTGCCCTTGTTCAGCGTGTAAATGCCGAACCCGACCAGCGGCGCAGCGACGATAAACGCGAAGGCGATCGCCAGGATGCGCGCGCCCTGCGTTTCGATCGAGCCGCCGAGTGCCCACGCCGCGCCGAGGAGGAAGATGCCTGCCCCGATGCCGATCAGGATGTAGCCGAGCGTTTTGCCTTGATTCATTGTTCCCGTGTGTCTCCCTGTCAACAGTTCGCAGAATACGCGCAATTGCTTTACTTGCAAGCCCCATCCTGCCTAGCCAAAACCACCGCCGCCACGGCCGGAGCTGCCCCCGCCGAAGCTACCGCCGCCGCTCCAGCCACCGCCAGAGCGGCCGCTGCTCCATCCACCTGTGCTGGGGCTGGAGACCGGCCGGCTGCCGAACGTGGTCGCCATGGATTCGAACATCGAGGCCAGCCCACCCTCGATCGAGCTGATGCCGCGCCCCATCGCTTGCTCCATGCCCTCGATGCCGCCATCCGCGCGCGCCTGGCCGCTGATGTCGCCGCGCGGCTCCAACCGGCCGAGCACTTCGCCTGCAGCCGGCGCGCCGGCCACGACCACCGGCCCGCGCCGGCCACCGTAGTAGGGATCGTAGTATGGCCGCGGCCACACCGGCACATACCAGGGCGGCATCGGCGCGTCCACTGCGGCGAACTTCTTCGTCCAACTGTGCTCCAGGCCGAAGGCGATGGCGTAGGACAGATACTTCTCGAACAAATCCTTCGACGCTTTGACGTCGGTGTATTTCTCAATGTTCTGCAAATAGCGCTTGAAGGCTTCGGCGCGCATGCGCATGTCCGCGCCCTTGCGCGTGCGCGCCGGCATGTTCCTGGCAATCAGGAAGAAAGCCGCCGCGGTGACGCCAAGCGCAATCGGCAAGCAGATGGCATAGTCCGTCAGCTCGCTCAACAGAGCGATCGAGGCGCAGAAGGCCAACACGGCAATCACGGCAATCGCTATCGCCAGCGACTGATAGGTGGAGCGCGTGGTATTTGGGGCGCGGTTGTAATAGCCCTCGCGAACCATCTCCTCATACAGCGCGCTCTGCAGCTCGGGCAGCTTGGCGTAGAAACTGTTGCGGAAGCTGGACAGCGCGCGCTCGCCCTGGTCGAGTTGCAACGCATCCACCAGTTTCTGCTCGAACGGTCGCAGCTCCACTTTGCCGAAGTTCTCGCCCGGCGCGAACGTCCAGTCCGTGATGGTGAGCGCGCCGCCCAGCGCCTCCACCGGCTTCTCCTTCATCGTCAGCACGCCGCGCCGCGCCAGGTCCACGAGTGTCGCGACCACGTCCTGCATGTCGGCAGTTTCGTCAATCAACGTGCCCAGCACGCCGGGCGGCGCATCGGGCGGCTCGGTCAGATACTCCGCAACGAGGCCGACATCGGGATCGCGACCGCGCGTGTAGTACAAGACAGCGGCCAGGGCTGGCCCGCCGAAGAAGATCAGCAACGACGCAAGCAGGGTGAAGAAGTCGTAGCGCGGCTTCTCGGTCTCCTCGAAGCGCCGGCGCTCGTCGTAGGCTTGCTGCCACGGCGCCGGCCCGCCGGTGATGATGCCGTGCGGGAACTGCACGCGGATCTCCATCTGATCCCCGCTGGGGATCGGCTCGAGCGCCTCGGCGACGACCACGCTTTCGCCGAGGCCTTTGACGTCGGCGCGCACGCCGTAGACCTCGGCGTTGGTCGCCACCGCGCCGGCGGGCAGCCGGACGACCGCGCGCGCGTTTTGCACCGCGAAGCCGCCGCGCTCCGGATACACCGCTGCCCAGAACACCTGATCGCCTTCATCATAGTAGCGCGTTGCGCCGACGACGGTGTAGTTCAGCACGAACGTGCGCTGTTCGTCGCGCGCCGGCGTTAGGAAGTAATACTTGATGCGCAGCTTGTTGTCGTCGGTGTAGACGATTTCGGTCTCGAGCGGCTGGCCGTTCTCCGTCACCGTGATGTCGCGCACATCGGTCAAGCGCGATCGCTCGATGTCGCGGAAGCCCCAGGAGAAGGTGCCGCTGGTGAAATCAATGACGTTGGTCTCGGTGATCTTCAGGTCGCCGTTGGGCTGCACTGCGATCTCGGTGTCCAGCCGCGTCCACACCAGCGACTTGGTCTCGGCATGGACGGCTGCCGGGGCGAGGACGACCGCAACCGCAAGGATGCCGGCGAGGGCGAAGAGCAGCGTGAGGCGCAGCTTGTGGGCGAGCGTATAGTCGTTCATGGGGGAAAGGGCGTTACGCTTCGAATTCCACTTTGTCGTATAGATCGCGCACGCGAAGTTCGATCGTCCCCGCTTCGAGCGGAATGGCGATCGCGTCATCCAGGCGCGCATAGGCGTTGAACAGCCAATCGCCATTCTGCCTGCGGTAGTACTCGACGCGCACTGCATCCGAGTCTATCAGCAGGTAATGCTGCAACGTCGGGAGGTCGCGATACAGCTCGAACTTCGCGCCACGGTCGTAGTCGCGCGTCGCATCGGACAACACCTCGACGATCAAAACCGGATTGGTGATCGTGTCTTTGCGTTTTGGGGCGAACTGCAGTCGGCCGCACACCACAACAACGTCTGGATAGGTGTATAGACCGTTCTTCTCGATGTAGATGCGCTGATCGCTGGTGAAGACGCGACAAGGATATGCATACAGCGCACGCGAGAGCGCAGCGATGGCATTCGCACTGATCGTGTTGTGATCAGGCGTGCCACCGGCCATCGCGAATATCTCGCCGCGGAAGAATTCGCTCTTCACCTGCGCAACCTCTTCTTGCGCAAGATACTCTTCCGGCGTGAACAGCTTGTGCGCTCGCTGCGTCATGATCGTCGCCTAGTTTAACGCAGATTACTCATTCAAACTGACGTTGAGCTGTCTTCTTTGCGCACGCTGCGACGTTGCCGAATCCACGAAACAGTGTAATCTCCACACACTCGAATCTTGCGATGCGTTGGAGACAGGGATGCAACTCAACGGTTCTACCAACATCAAGGCGCCGCGCCAGCGGGTGTGGGAGTTCATGATAGACCCCGACGCCGTTGCTCGCTGCGCGCCGGGCGTCGAGTCCATGGAAGTGATCGAGCCGAACAAGAAGTTCAAAGTGATTGCCAGCGTCGGCTTCGGCACGGTCAAGGTGAAGTTCAACACCGATGTCGAGCTGACTGAGTTGAACCCGCCGACGTCCGGCACGATCAAGGCGCGCGGCACCGGTCAGGGCAACACGGCGAACGTCGTCGCCAGTTTCACGCTGTCCGACGGCGACAACCGCACGACCGACCTGGCCTGGACGGCCGACGTCACCATCGTCGGTAGCATTGCCGGCATGGCCACGCGCCTGATGGGCAGCGTGACGCAGAACCTGAGCGGCAAATTCTTCGAGTGTATGAAGGCGCAAGTCGAGGTGGCCGAAGGCGTGATCGAAGCGCCGACCGCTCGGCCGAGCTTCTTCAGCCGCCTCATCCAGGCGATTCGCGACTTCTTCGCGCGCTTGTTCGGCGGCGGCAAAACTGAGGCGCGAGAATGACCAGCATCATGCTGGCCAAAGCTGCACCACCCTAGCTTTCATTTGGCCTGCTTCTCGGCCGCCTTGCGCGCCTGGGTCGCTGCCTCGTTGACCGCGTCTTCGACGTCGCGGGCCGTCTGCTTAGCTGCAGACGCGGCGTCGTCCGCGGCGCTTTCGACGTCATGCGCTGCTCGTTCCGCTGAAGCCCGCGCTTCGTTTGCTGTGCGCTCGGCATCACGCGCGAACTCATGCGCGATATCGGAGTCGCCCTTGGCCGTCGCGCGGGTAGCGTCCACGACGCTCCCGGTCACGTTCTGCGCCGCATCGGCCACGTCGCTCACTGCTTGCTTCGCGACGTCCTGAAGCGTGCCCGAAGCCGACTTGGTGAGCTTGTTCATCTCGCCGGAGACGCTCGTCACGGTGTCGGCCGCGCCGGCGGCAACGTTCTTGCCCACTTCTGCCAGGCCATCGGCGAGGGATTTGGCCAGGTCGGACGCGCCGAGCAACACAGCGCGCAACAAGTCAATCGCGCCTCCGGCGAGCTCTTTGGCTGCGTCGCTGACGTCCGTCGCAACCGTCTTGGTAGTTTCGATCACGTCGTCGGCGGCCGCCTTCGACGCATCGGCCGTCTTCATCGTCACGTCGCGCGTGAGCTGGTGCACGCTGCCGGTCACGGACTTGGCCGTCTCTGCAACGTCGCCGGCGGTGCGTTTCGCAGCATCTGCTGCGCTCGACACCGTCGAGTGCATCGCATCCGCCGTGCTATCGGTGGCTTTCTTGACGGCGGCAATGACATCTTCGGTCGTCTCTTTGGCCGTATCGGTGGTTGACATGGGTCTTCACTCCTCAGCGATTGAGTTTCGCCTTGCCTTGCCGCCGTTTGGCGACCGCACGGGCTTTCGATGGCATTAAACCACGCCAAGGCGCGGCGCGTCTGCAAATGTGCAAGCATGCAGAAGTCGCTTTGCAAAGGGTGTATCTCCCGTTGGGGGCAAAATGCCCGACGACTGAAGTCGCGGGCGATTTGCAGCAAAGCCGGCGCACGGCCGGCTTTGCCATGCGTTGCGCGCGGATTCGTCCGCTGCGCAAATCCGCGCAATGCCCCCGTTAAAAAATGCACCCTTTGCAAACCTCGAAAGGGACGACCCTTTACAATTGTGGTCGGGTTATCCCTGAACCGACGAGCGAGGGAAGCGAATACGGGAACAGCGCAGGTTGATCCTTGTAGCCTGCGATCTACAACCCGCAAACCGAAAACGACGCGAACGCAACACGCAAGCAATGCCCCCGACGCAAATTCAAGATGATGAATCACCAACTCGACGATCCGCTGGCCGTGCTCGAACGGACGAGCCGAACATTCTTCTTACCCATCAGCCGCATGCCGGCGCGCCTGAAAGAGGCCACCGCCTCAGCCTACCTGTGCATGCGCGCCATTGACGAGATCGAAGACCATCCCACCTTACCGAACGCGACCAAGTCGAACCTGCTGGAACAGATCAGCCTCGCGCTGCAAGCGTTCTCGTATGAAGGCGACGCGAGCATCGCCGACGCACTTCGACCGATCTTCGCGCCGCACCGGAGCGCACTGCCCGAAGTCAGCCTGCGGTTGGGCGAGTGGGCCGAGTATGCGCCACGCGAGATCGCGCCGCGCATCATGGGCGACACATCGGCGATGGCGAGCCGGATGGCATACTGGGCCAGGGTGAACTGGCGCATCCGCCACCGCGCTGACCTGGACGCCTACACCTACAGCGTTGCGGCGGCCGTCGGCCTGCTGATGTGCGACATCGCAGCGTGGTTCGACGGCGCTCAACTAGACCGCAACGCCGCGATTCACTTCGGGCGCGGTCTGCAACTCACCAACATCGCCCGCAACCGGCAAGAGGACCTCGCCCGCGGCGCCGACTTCTATCCGCCCGGATGGACGGATGCCGACCTGCGCGAATATGCCGCGCACTGGCTGCGCTTGACGGCACAATACGCCAAGACACTGCCGGAAGCGCCTTTCAGCTACTTCATCAAAATTCCGCTGGCGCTGGCCGAAGCCACGCTCAACGCGCTGGCGAGCGGACGCGCTAAACTGACCCGCGAAGACGTACTCACCATTGTCAATGCTTGAGGATTCAAACCTCACCCCGACCAGCGGATAATCGGCGCTGAGCAGAGCAATGCAAGTCAACGGGACGAGCACGGTGCAAAACGTGCGCCGGTGGTTCGAGGTGCAGTCCATCTTCTTGCGCTACGGCTTCGACTTCTTGGTGTCGAAGGCGGACGTGCGCAAGCTGCGCCGCAGCCTTGGCCTGGGCCGATCCGGCGCGAAAGCGAACGGCCGCGCCGAGCCGATCGCTCAGATGAGCACGCCGCGCCGCCTGCGCTTGATGCTCGAGGAACTCGGGCCGACGTTCATCAAGCTCGGCCAGGTCGTCTCCAGCCAGTCGCACGCCATCCCACCCGACTGGTTGCGCGAACTGGAGCTGTTGCAGGATTCGGTACCGCCCTTCCCCGAAGACGAAGTGCGGGCTACGCTGATTCGCGAGCTGCGCGAGCAACCGGAGTACGTCTTTCGCGAATTCGACTACACACCGATCGCTGCTGCGTCCATCGGCCAGGTGCACCGAGCCATCCTCGAAGACTACGAATCGGTGGTGGTCAAAGTGCAGCGCCCGGGCATCGGGCCGATGGTCGAGTCCGACCTGGCCATCATGCGCCGGATCGCCGAAGGGCTGGAGAGCACCACGCCGTGGGCACGCCACTACGGCGCGGTGAGCGTGGTGGATGAATTCGCCGAGAGCATCACCAAAGAGCTGGACTACTGCAACGAAGCGCGTAACATTGACCAGCTGCGCGAAACACTGAGCGCCGTCCGCGGCGCGCGCACTCCGAAGGTGTACTGGGAGTACGTCACGCCCCGCGTGCTGACCATGGAGTTCATCAACGGCGTGAAGATCGTGGACCTGGCCGCGATCGAAACGGCCGGCTTCGACCGCCGCCGCCTCGCCGACACGTTCGTCGAAGCGATGGTGCATCAAGTCTTGATCGCGGGCTTCTTCCATGCCGACGTGCATCCCGGCAACGTCTTCGTCGAAAGAAAGACCGGCGACATCGTCTTCCTAGACGTCGGCATGACCGGCCGGCTCAGCGCGCGGCAGCGCACTGAGCTGGTCAACCTGCTGCGCGGCGTCGGGCAGCGTGACGCCCGGCGCATCGCCCAGGTGGTCATGTCGCTGGGCGACGAGTTCAAGCCGGTCAACGCCGACGCGCTCGAACGCGATATCAATCGGCTGGTGAAGCGCCACCTCAGCGGCTTGCTCTCCCAGTTCTCCTACGCCCGCTTCTTGTCGGAACTGCTGACCGCGCTGAGCCACAACGGCATTCGCACGCCGTCGGACTTGATGTTCGCGCTCAAGGCGATCATGCAGACCGAACAGATCGTGCGCACGCTGCAGCCCGATTACGACATCAGCGAGTTCGCCATGAAAGCCAGCAACATGGTCGTGCTGAACCAGCTCAAACCTACGACGATCGCGCAATCGGCCATCGGCCTAGCCGACCAAATCGTGCGCATCGCACCCCTGCTGGGCGACGCCGTCGAGCAATACGTCCGCGACGCGCGTAGCGGCCGGCGCATCACGCGCCTTGACCCCACCGACTTGGATCACATCACCAAGTTCCTCTCGAACACGGTCAACCGCTTCATGCTCACCGTGTTGCTGGCCGGCGGGATGGTCAGCTCGGTGCTGGTGATGAGCATCCGCGGCGAGGGGTTGCTCAGCATCCTGCCGACGGTCGGGCTGATCGGTTTCGTCGCTTCGCTCGGCCTGTCGCTCATCATCGCGGCCCAGATTTTCTGGACCCAGTGGCGGCAAAAGTAAACGACGCGCTTGAATTCCAAACCGAGGTTGATCGCATGGATTCACCCGATCGCAAGCCGGCTGACCCCAATGCGCGCGAGCCGCTCGCGCCGGCGCAGCCCACCCCACCGCTGCCCGAGACGGACGCCGTGGAATCGCTGTTGCGCCTGGTCGTGGGTGCCGCGGCGCTAGGCACCGACGAATTGCTCAAGCGCCTGCGCGCCTGGGAAGCGGAGGTGCTCCACAACCCGCATCGTTCGGCGCCGCTGCCAGCCGAGACGCCGGCCGTCCGCGCGCGCTATGCGTTGATCGGCCTGCTCTTCCTCGCCTCGCGCGCGGCGCGCGAAGCCGCCGTAGACTTTGCCAACTACTCCGAGAAGCAGGCCAACAACGCCTATCACCTGCTGAGCGGCTTTGCCCGAACGCCGGTGATCGGCATCCTGGCCCGGCCGATGAAGGCGGGCGTGGACGCCTTGTTGCGCACGCGCGATCGCGAGCTGGAGCGCTGGATTCGCATCGGCCGCGTCGAAGAGCGCGACGGCCGGCGCATCGCCGCGATGGGCATCGAGGAACTCTCGCGCGAAGTCGTTGACGCGATCAGCAAGAACGACAAGCTCAAGACGGCAATCTCGAACCTGGTGCAACAGCAGAGCCTGGATCTGACCGGCGAGATCGTGGACGACCTGCGCCAGGGCGCGAAAGACGCAGACGACCGGCTCGAGGCCGCGATCTGGCGACTGCTTGGCCGCGAGCCGCATCGCTCTGGCGAGTCGTCCGGCGACCAATCGCGCAAGCGCCGCACACCAAATTAGCCATGAACGTCCCCGTCTCATCCCTCCAATTTGCCGGCTTCTTGAGCCGCTTGGTCGCGTTCGTGGTTGACCTGGTCATCATCCTGACTGCGCTGGCGGTCTTCCGGCTGACGGCGCAGGCGCTCTACGACTTCTTCACCGCGATCGTCCCGGTGCTCAAGTTCAGCTTCATTGACGCACTGTTGCTACGCTTGGGCGGCGTGACTGCCAGCGCGATTGCCCAGGGCGCATATTTCATCCTGTTCTGGACGCTGAACGGGCAGACGCCGGGCATGGCGTTGATGGGCTTGCAGGTGATCCACAACGATGCCGTCCGCCCGCCGCTGCCGGCGTCCGTCATCCGCTACTTCGGGTATTGGCTCTCGGCCGTCGCGCTCGGGCTGGGCTTCCTGTGGGTGCTGATAGATCGCAAGCGGCGCGGCTGGCACGACATCCTGGCCGGCACATATGTGGTGCACTCTGCTGCCGCCCTCCTGTATCACGAACAGGTGATGGCGATCAAGGCGCGCGAACGCGCGATCACCGAGCAGCTCCTGTCCAAAACCAAGCAGTAACGCCTCATCCATAACCACGCCATGAAGTTTGGGCCGATCTCCCTAGACTGCGCCGAGGGCAAGATCCTCGGGCACAACATCGCCGGCCCGGATGGGCAGCGCCTGCTGCGCAAGGGCAAAGCGCTGACGCCGGCGGACGTCGCCGCGCTGCGGGCGATGGGCCATCGCAGCGTGTATGTGGCCGAGCTGGAACCCGGCGATATCGGCGAGGACGACGCTGCGCGCGAGGTCGCCGCGCTGGTCATGGGCGAGGGCTTGCTCACCAGCTTCGCCGGTGGCGGGCGCATGAACCTACTCGCCGCCCGGCTCGGCGTCGTCCGCGTGGACGTCGAACGGCTGAACTGCATCAACGAGATCGAGGGGCTGACGATCGCGACCATGGCGAACCATGCTGCTGTCGCCGCCAAACAGATGGCAGCGACGATCAAGATCATCCCCTTCGCCGTGCCCGCTTCGGCCATCGAAGCCGCGCGCCGCATCTGCGAAGCGCGCAGCGGCGCGATCATCCGCGTGGATGGGCTGCCCACCCGGCGCGTGGTGATGATCCTGTCGGGCATGCCGTCGGTGCGCGAACGCGTGATGAGTGACTTCGAGCCGGCAATGCGGGCGCGCATCGAGGCGCTCGGCTCGCAGCTCGCGGCAGTGGACTACGTGCCGCTGGAAAGCGAGGATGACGAGCACAACCTGGCGCAGGCGCTCCTCCGGCATGCCGAAGCCGGCGCGCAGCTCATAGTGCTGGCCGGCGAGACGGCCATCATGGACCGGCGCGACATCGTGCCGCGCGCCATCGAACGCGCGCATGGCGAGGTGACGTGTTTCGGCGCGCCGGTGGATCCGGGCAACCTGCTCATGGTGGCCTATCTGGGCGACCTGCCCATTCTGGGCGCGCCGGGGTGCGCGCGCAGCCGCAAGGTCAACGTGGTGGACTGGGTACTACCGCGCTTGCTGGCCGGCGACCGGCTGACGCGCAAAGACATCACGACGCTCGGCGTGGGCGGGTTGCTCGAAGAGATCAGCGAACGCCCCCGGCCGCGCGCCGCCAAGCTGTCTTAGGCCGATCGGGCTCGATCACACCGGACGGATGCCCCGCCCACATCTCCTCGACGGTGACGAAGGACAGACCGGCATCGCGCACGCGTTCGATCACCGCCTCCGCCAAGCGCGCCACGTCCGGCCCGGCGCGCATGCCTTCGTGCAGCACGATCAGCGCGCCAGCGCTGAGCTGGCGCTCGACCTGCGCCACGGCCTCGTCGAACGTTTGGTGCCAGTGGAACGGCACGATGCTCCACATCACCGGCCGGTAGTGATGGCGCAGCAGCGCATCGAGCACCGGCGGCGTGAACAAGCCATAGGGCGGGCGCACATCTTGGATCGTTTCGTCGGGCATGTGGGTGACATCGGCAATCAGGCGGCGCAAATCGGCCAACTCGTTCAAGAAGGGCGCGACGGCGTGATTCAAGAACGGCTTGTGGTAGTAGCCGTGCAAGGCGACCTGATGGCCGGCTTCGGCCATCGCCCGGCCCAGATCGGGATGCGCAGCGAGCTGCGCGCCGCAGACGAAGAACGTGGCGCGCACCCTATGCCGGGCGAGCACGTCGAGCAACGCCGGCGTATCGCGCGGGTCCGGCCCATCGTCGAAGGTGAGGGCAACCTCGCGCCGGAGCGGGTCGCCGGACCACAAGGCCTGCGGGAAGCGCCGGCTGAGGTGGCGATGGAGGCCCGGCAGCAGTCGCGCATAGCGGCGCTGGAGGGCGATGATCGGGTTAGTCATGATTTCACTCGGCCCACCTCAGGCAACGCCCTGTAATCCACGCACGACGTCGGTGATGACGGCGATCGTCCGGTCGGCGTGGCTCTCGCCGCTCTTCAGCCGGGCCGAGCGGCTGAAGTAGTCGCCCCACCCCATATGCTTCATCGGGCCGACGTCAATGATGGTGATCTTGCCCTTGCGCGCGGCGCGATTCCACGCGGAGCGCTTGAAGATCGGCCAACGGCCGGGGAACAGCCACTTACCCACGTGCTGGATGTTATCCCGCGAGCCGGAGAGATGATACAGGTGCTGCACCGAGAGGATGCCGGGATCGTCGGTCAGTACACCGCCGATCGAGATGACGACGACCGGCCGGCCCAACATCTCCAGCAGATGCGGCGCTGCGCCGACCGATACCTGGCCGCCGCCGCTAATGCACATCAAGATGACCGGCAGCGGCCGGTCGAGCGAGTAGCCATGGCGCAGCAAGGCGCGCAGGATCTCGCGGGCGATGCCGTAGCTATACACCCGGCCGTAGCGCGGGTCGGCGGAGACGGCCACTTGGGTGAGGTTGCGGAACTGGATGAAGTTGTAGAGCCAGGCGCGCACCTTCTTCTGCTGCAGGCCGTCTATCCAGCGCCACACGCCGGCCAGCGCGCGGCTCTTGCCGGTGAGCGGGTTGTTGGTCACCGAAAACGGGAACACGTCGCGCACGATTATCGCGTTCGGGAGCTGCGCTTGCAGGCGATCTAGGAAGGCTTCTTCCTTCTCCGGTCGCACATCGCCTGTGAGCCGTCCCACGCCGCTGAGATACACGATGTAGTAGCGGCCGGCAGGCCGGCGGATGACCTTCTCGGTCTCGGCCAGCTCGATCGGCGCGTCGGGCGCAGGCCGATCCTTGCCCCAGCCGGCCCACCAGCTCAGCGTCTCGAACGGCGCGATGAGCGCCAGCGCCAAGAAGGCGAGCGCCACAGCGCCGACGATGGCCAGGACGATCGAAAGGGCGGACATGGCTTTGCGGCGCGGGGATTGTACCGGGTGACGTCGTGCGTTCTATATCGTGCGTCCTGCGTCTTGCGTCCTGCATCTTGCGTCTTGCGTTTCACGTTTCACGTTGCACGTTGCACGTTTTACACATCTCGCGTTCCACCACGCGCCACCTGCCACTTGCCTCGACCCCTGACCCCTGACCCCCGGCCCCTGGCCCCTGACCCCCGACCCCCGGCCCGCATCACATCTGCAACTTCACCACCGTGTCGAACGGGTCGCGGGTCTCCTCCGGCAGCACCAATCGGATGCCGTTGCCGGCCGGCTTGACGCGCACAGGCGAGCCATCGCGCAGCAAGGTCGCCTGCACCGTCGGAGGAACGCCGGGCACGTGAACCTCGTCGCTCACGTAGTTCAGCACATGCAGGTAATGCACGTCGCCCTTGCGCGTGCTGACCACGTCGGGCGTCGCGGGAATCGCGCCTTTGCGCGTGCCGTAGATGGATTCACCGTTGGCGGCCAGCCACGCGCCGATCGCGCGCAAGCGCCGCACGTGCACCGGCAAGATCACGCCCTCTGCCGTCGGCCCGACGTTGAGCAAGTAATTGCCGCCGCACGCCGCGCTGCGCACCAACTTGTGGATCAACGTGCGCGTGCTCTTGTGGTTGTCGTCGCCGGCGTGATAGCCCCAGTGGTCGTTGATGGTCATGCACACCTCGATGGGCAGGTCGAAGATGCGCGTCTCGTTGAAGCCGGTGGTGTTCTCGCCCGGTAGGTCTTGCTCGAACCCTTGCACGTCTTCGCCCGGCAGCGGCTGGTCGTGCCGGTTGTTGTGGATGACGGCGTCGGGCTGCAGCGTGTGGATCATGTCGTACAGCTTCTCGTACTCAAACGAGCCGCCGGGGGCGAAGTAGGCGTTGCTTTCGTCGCGCTTGTGATGCGGCCAATCGCCGTCGAACCAGATGCAGGCGATCGGCCCGAAGTTGGTGCACAGCTCACGCACCTGGCCGTGCAAGAAGGTGAGGTAGTCGCTCCAGGCCAGCCCGCTCTCCTTGCGGAAGCGATAGGCCGGATGATGCCAGTCCAGCAGCGAGGAGTAGAAGCCGAGCTTGATGTCGCCGCGCCTCGCGCAGGCGTTTGCCAGTTCGGCCAACGGGTCGCGCTTGAACGGCGTGTTGGTAACCTTGTAGTCGCTCAGCGCAGTGTCGTACATCGAAAAGCCGTCGTGATGCCGGCTGGTGATGACGATGTATTTCTGGCCGGCGTCGGCGGCGATGCTCACCCACTCGTCGGCGTTGAACTTGGTGGGGTTGAACTGGTGCATCAGCTTCTCGTATTCCGGCACGGGGATGCGTTCGATGTGCATGACCCATTCCTGCCGAGCCAGGATGGAATACAGTCCCCAATGAATGAACATCCCGAAGCGCGCATCTTGAAACCAGGTGATGCCTTGCAGCGAGGCTTGTTTGATCGTCATGTGGGGGATTATGCGCGATCGCCGGACTATCGCCGCGCGAGCGGGATGTAGACCGCGTGCGCTGCGTCGAGCACGGTGAGTCGCACGGGCACGGCCACCGGCGACGCACCGGCTGCCGAGATCGTCACTGCACCCGTGTATGTGCCTGCGCTCAGGCCGGATGCATTCACGCTCACGCGGAGCGCGTTCCCGCTGCGCTCCAACTGCAGCCACGACGCGTCGGCGCTGGCCTGCCAGCCCGTGCTCCCGCATCCTTGCGTCACATTCAGCGTCGCCGGCGCAGGCGGATGGCCATCGCGCATCACCACGAACGCGAGCGACGCCGGCGAGGTGCTCAGCGCGGGCGGTGTGGTGTGCGCTTCAACGATGGCGGAGAAGCGCGCACCGTCGGTGTAGCGCACCCACACGCCCTGCCCGCGGTAGTTGCCGCCCGGCACCGGCCAGGTCATCGTCGGGCTCAACGGCTGCGGCGCGGTGAAGATCGAGACCGCGTCCACGAACACATCGGCGTTGCCGCTGCGCCAGAACTGGAAGATGAGGAACGGATGGTTGGGGTGATTGTTGAAGGTGAAGTTCAGGGCGAATTCCTGGTACCGGCCGGGCGCGGCGAAGTCAACGCCGCGCAGGCTGAGCGGGCCGTATGTCACGTCGCCACCTTTCACGACGACGCGCGCTACCTCACCGGCGGACGTGTTGTCGTTCACCTTCAGCCGGAAGTAAGCCACCATCGGTGCGCCTTTGATGAAGCCCATATCCCATACCCACGCCGACGACTCGCCGGCGCCGGGATACAGCCGGAAGGCCGTGCCACCCCATGCCGCGGGATCGGTGATGCGCTCGCCGTTGCCCCACAGCTTGCCGAACGTCGGGAAGGTGTCGTCGGCCAGCCAGCCCAGGCTGAACTGCACCATCGGCAGGCCGCCGCCATCCAGGTTGCGCAGCGTCACTTCCGGCTGAGTCGTGCTGAGCTGGGCATCGCCGAGTTCGCCCAACGGCACGTTCGCGCCTAGGTAGATCGTGTCGCTCACCGTCAGGGTGCGGCTGAAGGCGTCGCGCGTCTTGACGTAGACCGATCGCCAGCCCTGGCCGCCATCGAGCGTCCAGGCTTTGTTTGCAGTGTATGGTTCCCAGGCAGACCCCAAGAAACAAGGATCGTTGCTCACCATCATCTCGGTCGCCGCGCTCATCCCGGCGAAGCCGCCGCCTGCCAAACGGTCGTAGATGTAGAGGTTCACCGCCGGCGATGTGGTCGTGACGGCCTCGTTTTCGATGATGACCGGCGCATAGACCGCATCAACGCCGAAGTCCTGCGTGACGTAGCCGCGCCCATCGCCGGCGCGCCGGTAGTAGCCCAGGCCGACCTCGCGCGAGTTCGGATCGAGCAGGTTGGCGCGGTGGCCGGTGCTGTTCATCCAGCCCTCGATCGCATATTCGGGCGTGACGTAGCCGCAGAAGGCGTTCTCCGCGCCGGCCCAGCCTCGATACCCAAAGGCCCGCGCCCGATAATCCGGCCAGTTGCCGTTGGTATCTTGGTGGCCGCAAAAATTAGGCGGGCGGTTCTCAGTGGAATCCCACGAATACCAGCGCGCGGCCCGGGTCAATTGTAGGTTCCAGCGCAGCGGCGGGACGCCCTGGTTGCGCCGCGCCAGGTTGCCCAGATAGACTGTGCGGGCTTCGTTCAAGAGCAATTCCGGCGCCTGGATGGTCGGATCGAAGCCGCCTTGCGCTCGAGCCGGCAGGCCGGCCAGCAACACAAACAGCGAGGAGAACAGCGACAGAACCAACCAGCGATGTGAACGAAGATGTTGTTTACGCACAATATCACAGACGTGTTTCACGCTTACCGGCAACTCGGCATGGCTCTGCGATCGAATGTGTGCTCTTCAGCGCACAACCAACTAACACATACCGCGCCTCCGGCCAGCTTCGCTCGACGCGACGCTGCCGATCTACAACGAAAGGGGAACGTCGAAACCGGCGTCTGGGTTTCGACCGGATCGGCGCTCTACGCCCCGGCGCGCAAAGCTGCTGCTAACGCCCTAAGCAACGGCGGCCCGAGTACCAGCAACCCGACGACGACGGCGCACAGCGCTGTGAGGAAGACTGCGCCGGCCGCGCAATCCTTGGCCACCTTCGCCAGCGCGTGAAACTCCGGCGAGACGTGATCCACGACGGCCTCGAGCGCCGTGTTCATCAACTCGGCCTGGAACACCAATCCCGACACGAGTGCCAAGATCGCCCACTGTTCCACCGAAAGCCCTACGACCAAGCCTACGATCACCACAGCCAGCATGACGCCGCAGTGCACCTTGAAATTGCGCTGCGTGCGAAAGGCATAAGCGATCCCCTCGAAGGCGAAGCGAAAGGAGGCGAGCAGGCTGGGAGATTTCATGGGCTGGGAGCTGTGAGCTATGAGCTGTGAGCTGCGAGATTGGAGATTAGAGATTGGGGTGCACAATCTCCAATCTCTTATCTCCAAATCTCCTCACTCGATCCGGCAAATCAACCCCTTCAAGTATTCCGCCTCGGGGAAGCTGAGCAGCACAGGGTGGTCGCTGGCCTGCGTCAGCCGCTCGATCACCCGCGCCTCACGCCCGGCCTCCAACGCGGCGCTGAAGACGATCTTCTGGAACAACGCGGCATCCACCACGCCACTGCACGAGAACGTCACAAGAATCCCTCCCGGATTGATGACGCTCATGCCGACGCGGTTGAGGTCTTTGTAGGCACGCGAGGCGCGCTCGATCTGGCCGGGGTGATGGGCGAACTTGGGCGGATCGAGGATGACCACATCGAATCGCTCATCGCCGTTGCGCAGCCGGCGCAGATAGTCGAACACATCGGCCTCGACGCACTCGTAGCACTGTTCCGCTCGGACGCCGCCGTTCAGCGCCAGGTTGCGCTCGGCCAGCGCCAACGCCTCTCCGCTCGAATCCACGTTGACGACGCGCCTCGCACCGCCGGCCAACGCGTGCAGGCCGAAAGCGCCCGTGTAGGAGAACGCGTTCAACACCGCTGCACCCTCGCAGTATGCCGCGACTCGGGCGCGGTTGTCGCGCTGATCGAGGTAGAAGCCGGTCTTTTGGCCGCCGGCTAGGTTGACCAAGAAGCGCAGCCCACGCTCGCGAATCTCGACCGGCTCAGCCGGCGCTTCATCACACAACGCTTCGCGCACTGCGCGCGGCACCATCCCGCCGAATTCGTGCTGCAGGCGCTCTTCGTCCATGCGCCGCACGATCCGCCGAGGTGCGATGGCCTCCGACAGCGCGTCCACCAAGACCGGCAGCGCGCGCCAAGCTGCGAGGGTCGAAATTTCGAGGACGAGACAGCCGGCATAATCATCGGCGATCAGCCCCGGCAGGCCGTCGCTCTCGCCGAACACCCACCGGATCGCGTCGGTATGCGCGAGGGCCGGATCGCGTTTGCGCCGCGCGATCGCCGCATGCACGCGCCGCTGCCAGAACGTCTCGTCTATCGCCTCGTCATGCTGCCAGGTCAGCAGGCGCACAGCGATCTGCGCTTGCTGGTTGATCACACCGCGCGCCAGCCACTCGCCCTTGTTGTCGGTCACGTCAACGACGTCGCCATCCTTGGGCCGGCCGGAGACCTCCTTGATCGCGCTGGCGAACAGGCGCGGATGGCGCTGGCGGACGGATCGGTCGCGCCCAGACTTGAGGACGACAACAGCGGGCGACATGACGCGAAGCCAGACGGCATATCGCGCCGAGCGTGCGCTATCGAATGATGAACGACAGCACAACCATGACGGCGATGAGCGCGAGGAAGATAAGCGAGGTCAGTCGCAGATCATCGAGCACTTCGCCATACTCGCGACGCAGGTTTGCCGTCGTCGGCACAGCCGGCGACGCAGGCGCGCGTGAGGTGACGGTCGCGCTCGTCTTCGCTGGCTCGGCCTTCGCGTCGGGCATTGCTGGCGCAGGCGCGCGCTCGGGGACGTTGAATGCCTCGGGGGGCAGATTGGGTCTTCTCTCGCGACGTGATTTCTTGGACATAGCGATTATTTGTGTTGGAAGTATCAATTCAGTATCAGTAGTGTCGGTGGTGTCGGTGGTGTCGGTAAGTCAATGCATAAGTTTGGCGCCTACAGCGAACACTTCGCGCCGGAAGAACCAGGCGAATGGCACCCAGTTGAACGCGACGTGACGCAGCGCGCTCATCACAGCGCCTTCGCGGCGATTCTGCGGCGGCGTGTCCAACCATACCCGGACGCGCTTGAAGCCGGCGCGCACCAGATAGCGGCGCAGGCGCAGCATATCCTGCTCGTTAACGTGCACCTCGGTGTTGATCGGCACGTTGAGCGCGCGCGGGTTCTTCGGGTATTTGTGCCCCTGCCCCATCACTATGCGCACCGTGCGCACGACCGGATAGGCATAAGCGTCATACCAGCGGTTGGGCGCGGTATGCACAATAATCTGGCCGGCCGGCTTGAGCACGCGCCATACCTCGCGTAAACAGGCATCTAGCTCCCACGGCTGCAGATGCTCGACCACGTCGAACATCAGCACGCGGTCGAACGATGCATCGGTGAACGGCAGAGACTTCGCGTCGGCGCGCGCGATGCCATACGTCCCCGGCTCATTCTGCATGATGCGCTGGGTCAGCCGCACGGCAGCGCGCGCGTAGTCAATCCCGAATGACTTCGCACCGATCCGCGCGACGCGCCGGACGATCTCGCCGCGCCCACAGCCGAGATCGAGCACGCTCATGCCCGGCTCCACCGACGCGAACTCGAACGCTTGGCGCAGCCGGCGCGAGAGGTGTTCGCCTTCGGTCTTGAGGAACTCGTCGTAGCCCTCGCAAGCCGTGAGGAAGTAGTTTTCGTCATACAGCTCGGACGGCAACGGCGCTTCGTGCGCGTGGGATCGCGAATCGCTCATCGTCAACCGCGTCAAAGTATAGCAATCGGGCAGGGGACAGGAAGGCAGAAGTTAGAGTATTGAAAGTCGGGAGTGGGGAGTAGGCACACTTCCGACTCCTGACTCCCTACTTACTACTGCCCACTCCCAACTCCCGACTTACCATTCGCTCAAACAGCCTCGCCGTTTGGCCGGCGATCGCATCCCACTGGAAGCGCTTGCTCAACTGCGCCGCACCGGCTTGCAACCGACGCCGGAGCGCCTCATCGGCGATCACGCGCTCGATCGCCTGCACCAGCGCCGGAACATCGTCGGGCGGCGTGAGCAGCACGTTCGTCTCGTTCACCAACTCCGGCAACGTCACCCGGGGCGTCGTGGTGACGATGGCACAGCCGTGGGCCAGCGCGGCCATCAATGTGCCACGGCGGAAGGATGCGCCGTCGCGATACGGCAGGGCGATACACGTGCAGGCCGCAAACGCCTCGCTCACGCCGCGTTCGTCGAGGAAGCCGGTGAGATAGACGTGGTCGTGCACACCTAGCTCGACAGCCAAACGCTGCAGATGCGCGGCATAGACCATGTTGGTGGGATCGCTGTCGCCAGTCTGCCCGCCGATGTGCAGCAGCCCAACGTTCAAGCCACGCCGGCGCAGCTCGCTCAAGGCACGGATGAGCGTCTCGCCACCCTTGCTTTCGTTCATGAAGCCAAAATAGCCGATCAAAACGACGTCATCGGCGACGCCCTGCGCGCGCATCCACGCCGCGCGGTCGAAGCCTTCCAGCGACGCCGGCACGATATTGCTGCCGATCGGTATCATGGCGACCTCGCGCACGCCTTCTTGCAGCAACGTGTCGCGATCCTCGACGTTCGTGGCGATGCAAGCCGATGCGCCCTTCGCCATCATCACGATGGACTTCCAACGCAGAAAACCGGCCTTGGGGAAGAGATACGGCACGCGCAGGTCATGGAACGTGACCACGGTTGGCGTGCGCTTGGCCAACGCGCCCGGCAGCAGGTTGATGGCCGGATGCATCTGATAAGCGGCGGCCTGATATTGCAGGTTCAGCACGTTAGGGTGGAAGAGGCGGTTGAAGCCCTCGATGCGCCGGCGCGTCTCCCAGTTCCATGCCGTGACCAGCCGGTGCACGGTCACGCCGCCTTCGCGTTCGATGGCCGGCGCGCCCGTGACGAACTTGGTCAGCACGTGTGGCTCGTGCCCGAGTTCGGCCAGCGCCAGGGCCAGCCGGCGCGTGTAGTCGCCCAGGCCGCCCTGCAATGGCGGATACTCGCCGGCGATCAAACCGATGCGCATGGCTTAATGGTAATTGGTAATTAGTAATTGGTAACTAGTTGCTGGTCGCTAGTTGCTGGTCGTTGGTCGTTAGTCGTTGGTCGTTGGTTGCCAGTTACCAATTACCAATTACCAAATCATCAATCATCAGTCATCAAGTCATCAGGTCGTCAGGTCGAGTTGCGACAAGTAGAATTTTCTCGATGAGTATTCCATTTGCGACACCGGAATGGGTGGCGGCGTTCAAAGATGCGATCAACGCCAGCGCCGCGTATCGCGAAGCAGCTAAGACATGGGAAGGGGACTTCTGGTTCATCGTCGAACCGGAAGCCGGCCAGCCCGCCAGCGAACGCAAGCTAATGTACCTCGACCTGTGGCACGGCGAATGTCGCGAGGCGTTCCTGGCGCAAGACGAGAGCGAACGCAACCCTGAATTCCGCATCTGGGCACCGGCCAAGCATTGGCGCCGCGTCATCAACCGCGAGATTGATCCGATCAAGGCGCTGATGACCAACCAGCTCAAGCTCAAAGGCAACTTCGCCAAGATCATGCGCAGTGTGCGCGCCGCACAAGAACTCGTGTTGTGCGCTGCCAGCGTGCCGACGCAGTTCGACTAACTCAACCCACGGCATCTTCGCCTTCCGCGAGCACGTCGCGGTTGCGCTCGGCCTGCAACGCCGCTGCGTAGCGGCGCCATTTGCGCCGGGCATAGACGGCGATCAACAGCGCAGCCGGCAAGACCACGGCGAAACCGAGGAAAGGCCCGACCGCGATCAACGGCAGGTCGCGCGCGCGATCCAGGTTGAGCAACAGCAACGTGAGCGACAGCCAGACCGTGACGATGTTGGGGATGGCATCGCCGGAGTGCAGCAGCTTCATGCCGTCGAAGCGCCGGCGCGTGAAAGGCCAGAATAAATTCGAGCCGAGATAGCCGAGTTGATCCTCCAGCACGTGCACGGCGTAGCCCAACCCGCCGACCAGGCCGGCCAGTGGGCTAATCAGTAACGCCAGCGCCGCACCGAGGACAACCGCCAGCACCAGCGAGTGCGACCACTGGCGATGCCAGGGCAAGAACTCGACCTGATAGCCGTTCGCGCCCTGCGACAGCCTGAGCGATGGGCCGCCCAATTCGATAATCTCTAGCGCGCCGTCGTACTGGTAATCCAGCTTGCCGACGTGGGCGCGCGCCTCGGCATCGTTCATCGTCACCACCACGTCGCCGTTGTCCATGTCGAAACGCAGGGTGTAGGTCACCCAGTCCACCGCGCCGAGGCGCAGCGGGTGGAACTGCACGATGCGCGGGCGATCCGGCGTGACGCGCGCGAACTCGCGTGCGAAGGCGTCGGCCAGCGCTTGCGGGTCGGGATGTTCTCGATCGGGGATGATGTCGGCATCGCGCCGCTCGACGAACTTAGCGAAGCGAAAGTCGAAAGTGTCAGGCAGCATTGCACACGCGCCGCCCAGCGCGATGAGTAGGCCGCCCTGCGCGGCATGTTCGACCACACCCGGCACGAACGAGGCAACGCACAGGCCGGAGGCGAAATGCGCGATGCCCTTCATGCAGCGAATTGTATTGCCGGCGACTATTTCCAGCGAAGGCGTGCGGCACTGTCAGGTTACCAGGGAGCGATCGGCATGCTGCCCGCGTATAATTTGAGCAGCTTCGACCAGACGTCGAGGCAAGCGCTATCAGCCTGATCGCGCGCTCTTATCCAGAGAGGTGGAGGGACCGGCCCGATGAAGCCTCGGCAACCTTCGCGATCGCAGATTCGCGGATGGGATCGGAATCGCAGATCCGAAACGGTGCCAATTCCGGCAGGATGACTGGAAGATGAGAGGCGGACGCGCATGAATCACTTATGCCCTCTTGTCTCCCAGCGAGCGCAAGAGGGCGATATTTTTATGCGGACTCTAGGAATTAGCTCAGACGACCGGCAAGGCGCCTGAAAGCAGAGAAGAACTAGCAAGAGAGAATTCAACGTGAACAGCTTCATGAACTCACCCAAGCTCTTCTTCACCTCCGAATCGGTGACGGAAGGGCATCCCGACAAAATGTGTGACCAGATCTCGGATGCGGTGCTCGACGCATGCTTGGCGCAGGATCCGATGAGCCGCGTCGCATGCGAGACCGCAGTCAAGACCGGCTTTGTCCTGTGCCTCGGCGAGATCACCACGCGCGCCGTGATCAACTTCGACCAACTGGTGCGCCAGGTCGTCAAAGACATCGGGTTCGATTGCTCCGAGAAGGGATTCGACGGCAACACCTGTGGCGTACAGGTGGCCATCGCCAGCCAATCGCCCGACATCGCCCAGGGCGTGGATACGGCACTCGAAGTGCGGGACGGCGGCGGGGAAGACGAGATCGAGCGCATCGGCGCCGGCGACCAGGGCATGATGTTCGGGTTCGCCTGCAACGAGACGCCGGAGCTGATGCCGATGCCGATCGCGCTTGCCCACCGGCTGGCGCGGCGGCTGAGCGAGGCACGCAAGCGCGGCGAGCTGCCCTGGCTGCGCCCCGACGGCAAGACGCAAGTGACCGTGGAATATCGCTTTGGCAAGCCGGCGCGTATTGACACCGTGCTCATCAGTGCCCAACACGCGCCGGAGGTGAGCCAGGAAGAGATCAATCACGCGCTCACCGAACACATCATCATGCCGACGCTGCCGCCGGAGATGCTGAACGGCAAGATCAAGATCTACACCAACCCCACCGGCCGCTTCGTCGTCGGCGGGCCGATGGGCGATGCCGGCCTGACCGGCCGCAAGATCATCGTGGACACCTACGGCGGCATGGGCCGGCACGGCGGCGGCGCATTCAGCGGCAAAGACCCGACCAAGGTGGATCGCTCGGCGGCGTATGCGTGCCGATGGGTCGCCAAGAACGTGGTGGCGGCCGGCCTGGCTGACCGCTGCGAAGTGCAGGTCGCCTATGCCATCGGCATGGCGCGCCCGCTCTCGATCAACGTCGAGACGTTCGGCACTGGCAAAGTGAGCGACGAGAAGATCACCAAGGCGATCCAAGAGGTCTTCGACCTGCGCCCCGGCGCGATCATCCGCGATCTGAACCTGCGCCGGCCGATCTACCGCCAAACGGCTGCCTACGGCCACTTCGGTCGCACCGACATAGACCTGCCGTGGGAGCACACCGACCGCGCCGAAGCGTTGCGTGCCGCGGCGACGTAGCGCAAGGCAGCACGCATCTGCGCGTCGTGCTGCAGGCACATGCACTGAGCTTAGCCCGGGCTTTCACGCCTGGGCTTTTTGACGCAAGACGCCCTGCCACCCGCGCGCCATCACCTCGCGCGCGATGCGATCGAGCTCGGCATCCATCTGCGCAGCCCAGTCGCGCGTTTGGCCGCGCCAGCCCAACGACGACAACCACCATTGCCGGTAGGTTGTGTTCTTGAAGATGTCGTGCAGATACACGCCGATGATGTTGTCCTGCTGCCAGCCGAGGTTGTCGCTCAAATGCGGATGTGCCCGGCTGCCGGCGATGGTGAACCCATGATGAATTTCGTAGCCGGTCACGTCGCCACCCTGCAACCAGCGGGCCGTGCGCTGCTGGGTGATCTTGTGCGGCATCAGCTCGGTCGTCACGTCCAGCAAGCCGAGGCCGGCCATATCGCCATCTTCCAGATGATGAGGATCGCGCAGCGTGATGCCCAACATCTGCATGCCGCCGCAGATGCCGTAGATCATCGTGCCGCGCCGTGCAGCGCGGGTGACCTCAGCAGCCAGGCCGGTGCGCAGCAGGTGCTTCAGGCTAGCGGCGGTGTTCTTGCTGCCGGGCAGGATGATCGCGTCGTAGTCGTCGAGCGGCTCGCGCTCGCGCACGGGCACAAGCGCCACGCCCTCTTCGTGCAGCAGCGGGTCGAACTCATCGAAGTTGCTGGCGTAGGGATAGGCCAGCAGCGCAATCTTCACCTGCGCGTTCGACGCTGTGCGCCGCCCCATCGCAGCGATGTTGTCCTCTTCGGGCAGGGTGTGCGGGATCATCGGCACAATGGCCACCGTGGGCACGCCGGTCTTCTCGCGCAGCCAGTCCATGCCGTTGCCGAGCAAGGCTGGGTCGCCGCGAAATTTGTTCAGCACGAAGCCTTTGATGCGCGCTTGTTCGTTTGGCTCGAGGCACAGGAACGTGCCGAGCAAATGCGCGAATGCGCCGCCGCGGTCGATATCGGCGACTAGATACACGTCGGCGTTGGCTTCCAACGCTACGCGCATGTTCACGATGTCGCTGTGGCGCAGATTCACTTCGGCGGGGCTGCCGGCGCCCTCGATGATGACCAGCTCGAAGTCGCGCAGCAGCGAGTGCAGACTGTCGCGCACCACATCCCACAACAGCGGCTTGCGCGCCAGCCACGGCGTGGCGGTGATAATGGGATCGTAGCGACCGAGCACGATCACCTGCGACTGCGTATCGCCTTGCGGCTTGAGCAACACCGGTTGCATGCGCGCCTCGGGGGCGATGCGCGCGGCCAGCGCCTGCACATATTGCGCGCGGCCGATCTCCAGGCCGTCGGGGGTGACGGCGGCGTTGTTGCTCATGTTCTGCGCCTTGAACGGCGCGACGCGAATGCCCTGGTTCGCGAAGTGGCGGCACAGCGCCGTGCACAAGAACGACTTGCCGGCGTCGCTGGTGCAGCCCATGAGCATGATCGGTGTGAATGCGTTCGGCGTCACTGCTTTCTGCAACGATTATCTACGTGCTGGTGTATGGAGGCACGCCATGGCGCGTCCCTGTGCAAACTCGGAACGATAGCCTGACGACCGGCTTGTTGTTTACCCAACGGTTACATGACGCTTGCAAGGTCGTTGCAAAAATTTCACCGCAGTCTAAGGCAGGTGTGTATATGCAAGCCAAGAGAAGATTAAAATGAGTTCGCTGGTTGGCTAGTCCAACCAGACTGAATACCTTTGATTTCGTCTTTCTGCGACGAAGATGTATCGTGAGAAAAGGGTCGTGATCGTGGATCCTTGCAGTTTCTTCACAGCCGGTTTGACAGAGTGTCTGCGATGTGAGGGCTATATCGTCCAACATATCGGTCTCGCATCGGATGAACAAGAACATCTTCTCGAGAATGCAAACTGCATCATAGTTGGACCGCATGTGTGCCTACACCGATCGTTTGACCTGGCACGTAAGTGGTTAAAATGCGTGTCAAAGCCCCGCATCATCTTCGTTTCCCCCCACGCCGATGATTTGATCTTTCAAGCAGATGCAGCTTTCATTGGTATATCGGCTTGCCTGAAGCATCCAGTCACAGCTGCCGAACTAATAGAGACACTAGCCCAAGTCATACGAGGGCTGAACCTTTTCTCGCCAGATGCCATGCAACTGGCGCTGGAGACAGAGCCATTAACGCGCCGCGAACTAGACGTCCTCATGGAGATGAACAAAGGCTTATCAAATGATGAAATTGCCAAATGTCTTAACATGTGCAAACACACAGTTCGCACTCATGCGCAACACATCCTGCAAAAATTGCGTGTGCATTCACGACGAGATGCAGTTTATCGTGCACGTCATCGCGGGCTCATACCTCATCCTATGCAGTAGTCTCTTCTAATACGTGAGAGGAAGACAATATCGCTCAGCTCTGCTACTCTATCTTTGGCAGATCTGTCAAAATTGATTCGACGACAGATGAGAGACTACAGACGAAGTGGTTACACGGTGAGTTAAACACCTGGCACCATTTCACAGGAGGGAGGCCCTCTGTGCCAGAATAGGTGAGACACGCGGGCAGGCGAAATTAGAGTAGATTCAGGCAGGGCGGCGTGTTGTTGGCGGGCGCGTACGCGCCCGCCAACAACCAAAGAGAGCCAAATGTCATCACCCATCGGTTCGACCACAAACGAAAGACCTCCGAACGAGGTGCCGCTTCCACCGACACATTGACCTTAAATTCATCCCCAAGACTGTCTCATTCTCATTGACACATTCCGACCGAAATTGATGGGAATTGAACATGCATTACAAGTCATTGCTCTTAAAACGAAATTACCGCCTATTCCTGATGGGGCAAGTTTTATCCGCTGCAGGAAGCACTTTGAGTTCCCTCGGGTTATTATGGCACGTTTCAGTTGAAACGGGTTCTCCTGCACTAGCTGGTCTGATCGGTGCTGTGTGGGGATTGCCTTCCGCGCTAAGTTTTGTAACTGGAGCAATAGCAGACTGGACAGATCGCCAGCGTGCAATGATAAGGACGGATATTTTGAGTGCAATCCTAATGCTTATTCTGGCAATGGTAATATATATCCAACGTCCTTTGCCGATTATTATTCTGCCAATTATTTTTATACTCTCTCTACTCAGAGAGCTCTTTGAAGCTGCTTCTTTTGCGTTTCTTCCATCATTAGTAACTAAAGACGAGATTGCTTCAGCCAATTCGCTGCTAAATGTATCTAAACAGGGTGCAATTGCCTTAACTAGTGCCTTGTTAGGTTGAATTTTGCTCTTTCATAACTGGATACAGACGCCTGAGCTTGATCCGGGCATCGGCGGTGGTAAACTGCCACACCACCTTGGCGCATGCGGTGTTGCGCCGCGTTTCCCAGGCGGTGACTT
>JANWYN010000001.1 GCA_025055235.1 Candidatus Roseilinea sp.
GGTGCTCTCGATCAAGTCACGCGGCAGCCCGTCCATCGGCACGCCGGCAGCATCCAGCGCACGGCGCAGGGATTGCGCGTCTTGTCCCTGCCGTTCGGCCATTAAGATGATTCCCGGCCCTACCAACTCGCCATGGGTGAAGGGTGCAGGGATGATCTCCCCGCGCCACGTGGCAGCGGAAGCCAGCATCTCGGCGCAATAAGCAAAGTGGTGTTCGCTGCCCAGGGCGAACCGCGAGTGGCCGACCAAGTTGCGCAGTTGCACCTCCATCGCCAGCACGTTCACCAACGCCTGCAGTCCGGCAGGATCACCGCGGCCGGCGGCCTCGGCACAGTCGAGCGCCAGCGCCAGCAGGCCGCGCGCCACTTCCGCGATGCGCGGTTGATAGCGCTCGGCCGGCGGATTTTTGCCCCGCGACTCGGCCAGCTCCCAGTCGTAGCAGGCAGTAGCGATGCTGAGCACGTCCACGATGCTGGCGGCGCGCACCTGCGCCGGAGCCGCGGCGATCAGGTCCAGATCGAGCAACACCAGCTCCGGCGGGATAGCCTCGATGGCGCGCGGGCAGCCATCGCGCCACACGTAGGAACACGACGTGAAGAAGGCGTCCGCGCACAGCGCCGTCGGCACGCAGATCAGCGGCAGTTGCAACTCCTTGGCGACGAACTTAGCCGCGTCGGCGGCCGCGCGGCCACCTATCGCGTAGATGACGTCGCCCATGTTGCGGCAGCGCTGCGCCAGGCGCGTGAAGGCTTCTTCGGTTGTGACCAGCGCGTCAAGCTCGATGCCGATGTCCCAACTCAACCCGCGCGCGCGTGCCGCCCGCCAGGCGTCGTCCTGCTTGATGACGATGACGGCGTTCGGCTCGATCCAGTCGGCGATCGGGGTATAGACCAACTCGGGTAATGGAGGAACGCGCGAAGGCATCATGTTGTCGCCAACCGAGTGTGCAGCAGTGCCGAAGGTCACATCGGCGTTGCCTTCTTGGTTGACTGCTCCGCGCCGGCCACCAACGCGCCGATGGCAGTGGCGTAGCCCGGCATCTCGGGCACGGTGAAATCCACGCCGTAATATCCCCCGACGGTGTTCAGCACCTTGCGCACACAGGCCAAATCCACCAAATGACCGATGACGACGATGTGATCGAGCCGTTCAGCGCGCGCGGCGTTGATGGCAATGACGGCGATCACCTGTCCGACCATCACGGCGACCCCGGCAGCCATGTCCTCACGAGCGACGTCACGCCATTCCAGCGTCGCTGCGCGCCCGAAGTTCACGGCATTCGCGTCGGCCGGCAGCCGACCGATTGCCCCACCCGTTGCCTCGATCAGCGTAATATCTACCTTGTTGGAATCGCCGGCCAGCGCCAGCGCGTCAATCTGTTGCGGGTCGGACGTGCCGATCAGCAGCTTGCACAGGCCAACCAGCGTGCCGCCTCCGACGGCGCTGCCGGTGACGTGCTGCGCGCAGCCATCGCGAACGGCGATCATCGCCGTGCCCGAGCCGGCGCTCACCACCAGCGCCTCGCGCAGATCCGGCTGCGTGCGCTGCGCCAAGCGCAATCCGCCCAGCCCAATCGCTTCGATCTCGCCGACCTTCACGATCGGTGTGCCGTCAATCGCATCCGGCAGGCGGCGGTGCTGGCCGCCGGTGACGCAGATCTGCTCGCAGTCGGCCATACTGCGCCCTATGGCGTCCAAAGCACGCTGAACCTGCGCCAGGTCTACCTGGCGTTGGCTGGGCAACGTGGCGAACTGCGCAATGGCACCGACGTCGGCGCCGTGCGTCGCCACGACGTCTACGTTTGTCAGCCCGAAGTCAATCCCAACTCGCATGACCCGCTGGAGGGGCGCACGTCAACGGAAGAGAGGCCGGCGCGCCATCGCCTTACGGCTCGCGCACCTGACGCGCGCCGAACACGGTCTGCTCGAGCGTCTGAGCCGACTTCGTGCTGTCGTAATACTCACGCCAGCGCCAGAAGCGGCCGTCTTGCATGACGCCGATGTTGAGGTCTTCATCGTCGGCGCGCACGCCGGTCTTGCGATTCGTGCAGCTCCAGGTCTGGTGAATGGCCAAGTAGTCACCGCTGTATACGACGCGATGGACCGTGACAAGCGTATCGGCGTAGTTTTGGTAGTAGACCGGCACGGCGCGGCGCAGCTGATCGTGGCCGCGCACCACCTCGAAGGACGTCTGGATTAAGCTCTCCGGCGCGTGACAACTCACGACGACCTCGGCGTCGCCGCGCGCCCAACCATGCATCACGTGGCGGTAGTGCACGGCGAGGATCTCATCGTATGTCATGTTCCGCGTCCGGGGTGGAATGGACGGCGGCCAGACCTCCCGGCGCGGCGGATCGTCGCGCCTCACGATGCGCGCGCTGCGATGATCGTTGTGGATGCGCAGATGCGAAATCCGACCCGCGCTGAAGTGCAGCAAGATGCCCTGCTCTACTTCGCGCCACTGCCCATCGCCCGCGGCGGCGCGCAGCACCCACTCGGCCACCCACCATTCCGGCTCGCGCAAGTCGTGGAAGGCGCGGCGCACCAGGATGTGCACTCCGTCGGGCGCGCGCGCGATGCTGCTCAGGTATGCGAGGATGTCAGCATGACCGTGATACGGATGGCCATCCACGATCCATGTGGCATCCGGGCGGCATAGGCGTATGACCTGCTCCGGCCCGCCGGATCGCCAGGCATGGGCCAGCGCATCGAAGGGCGAATCGCCGGTCATGCGATCAACCGGTCATGAACATGCGCTGGAAGCGCATCATCAGACCCAGGTCACCGGCGATGCGTAGCTTGCCGCTCATGAAGGCTTTGGTGGGATCGAGCCGGCCGCCGATGATGTCAATCCAGTCTTGGGCCGACACGCTGATGGTCACGGTGGGCTTCTCGACTACCCCCTCTCGCACGTCAAACTTCCCATCGGCGATGGCCAATGTATAACTGCCACCGCCATCTCCGGTTGCGTTCAATTGAATGACGGCATTCACGCCTTTGGCCAACGCAGGATTGAAATTGGCGGCCATGGTCTGAAGCGCCTCGGTTAACGTCATCGTTCACTCCGTAGCTATCGGGACATCTGCGGTCTGTACTTTGCTCGACGAATAAAATCAGGAGGAGTATACCGCGCCGAGACTCGGCCTACCTAGCCCTATGAGACGACGCCTCTTAAACCGCAGCACACTTGAGAATGTTGCTGTCGTCTCGGTCATCCTCATCGCTGCGCTCCTGATTGCCAATGTGATCGCATTCATCGGCTCGCGCAATCGCCTGCCGCCGGGCACACAGCTGGGCGACCTAGACGTGAGCGGCCTAACTGTGGAAGAGGCAATCGGCGTTGCAACGGAAGCCCTGCAACGGCCGGTGATCCTGCGCTACGGCGATCAGAGCATTGAACTTGCGCCGGCCACAATTGGGTTTCGGCTCAACGAGCCGGTCGCGCGGCTGCAACTTGAAGCCATCATCGCCGGCCAGCAGGGAGTGGACAAATTGCCAGCCTTCATCCTGCGCCAGCATACCGGCCCGGGATCGCTTCCGTTGCCCTATCAATACTCCGAGCCGCAACTTCAGAACTTGCTCTCCGAACTCGCTGCACGCTATAACCGCGAGCCGCGCCCGCCCGCGCCCGATCTGGCCTCTGGCACGGTGACGCCCGGCCAAGATGGCGCTGTGCTGAACATCGCCGACGCCTCACAGGCCATTCTGGCGGCCATGCGATCCGGCCGCTCACGCGCGGTGGATCTGCCGGTGGACGTCATGCCGCTGGGCTTCAAAGGCGTTCGGTCACTCGAGGGAGCAGTGATGGAGCGGCTGCGCGCCTTTACCGAGCGCAAGGGCAACCTCGCCGGCGTCTTCATCAAAGACTTACAGAGCGGCGAGGAATACGCCTTGAACGGCGACGTCGCCTTCTCCGGCCTTGGCTGGCTCAAGCTGGGGCTGATCTTGGAGGCCTACCGCGCCAACGAGCTTCCTATTCCCACGCGGCTGCGCAGCACGCTCGAGGCCGTCTCCGCGCGCGGTGGGACGGCAGAGGTCAACGAGGCTCTGCGCGCGCTGGGCGACGGCGACGCCCAGCTCGGCGCCGACCGCGTGAACGCTACGCTGCAAAAGCTTGGACTGCGCAACTCTTTCTTGGCGCAACCGCCGGGAGAAAACACCACGCCGCCCACCGTCGTGACGCCGGCTAACGCGCGCGGCGACGTCAGTGCCGACCCCGACCCCAACGCTCAGTCCACCGTCGCCGACGTCGGTGTGCTGCTAGAGATGATCGAGCAGTGTCGCAACGGCGCAGGCGGGATGATCCTAGCTTTTGATGGGGCATTCTCGGCAACAAAGTGCGAGGAGATGCTCGCCGTGATCGCCAAAAACGAGTTCGCGGGGCTCATCGCTGCGGGCAGCGGGGACGCCGTGACCTTCCATCGGCAAGCTTGGGACGACCGCAACCACGGCGATGCCGCGCTTGTGCGTTCGCCCAAGGGCAATTACGTGGTAGCGGTGATGCTGCATGGCCAAAGCGCGCTGGACTGGGCGGAGACTTCGGCGATCATCGGCGACATCGCTCGCCTCGCTTACGGCTTCTTCAACGAGACAATGCCACCGGCCCCGCCACCACTCACCGCCCCACCGCCGCCCTGACCCTACTTCGGCAGATAGCGACGCGGGATCTTACATACCATCGTGTAAGCCGGGTCGAAGAAGTTGCCCAAGTCGTATCGGGCCGCTTGGCCCATCAGGATTCCGACTTCATGCGCATCGAGCCCGTAGTCATCGCGCAGCCAGCGCGCCATCTCAGTCGTGGCGTGCTGAAGGGCTTGATCGAGGGGCCGCGCGTTGCCAACCGTGAAGATGAAGTCGGCATTTTCGCCGCGCGGCCAACCAATGGTTTTGTGTCGGATCACCCGTACGGTGAATTGAACTTCCATCGAGATTTCGACGCCGGTGCCACTGATCTCGCCATCACCCTGTAGCGCATGGCCGTCGCCGATGTGGAACAGTGCACCCTCGACGAACACCGGGAAGTAAACGGTGACGCCGGATACAAAGCCGTTGTAGTCCATGTTGCCACCATGCGGACCGGATGTCGCCGTGCTGATCGCTTCGCCGCCGGCCGGGGCAACCCCAAAACAGCCAATCATCGGTGATAGCGGCAATGTGAGCGCGCCGAGGCGAGGCTGGGGCGAATCAAGCATCGCTACGCCGGCAGCCACGTCTACCTGCCATCGGACGACCGCTCGGTCGCGCTCCGGCAAGGTGCGCGCAAAGTCTGGATCAACGGTGTTGTATGCCAGCGGCGTGCGCACCCAGCCCCAGTCGCGATTCGGCGCGATGCGATCCAAGCTGACGGCCAGTGTGTCGCCGGGGTGCGCACCTGCGACGAAGAACGGACCGGTCATCGGGTTCGGCCCTTGCGTCACGCGCTCGCCACTCGCGTCCTGCCCCCAGGCATCTACGCATGTCGTCAGGACGGTGTCGCCGTCGGCAAGAGTGAGCGCTGGAGGGTGTACACCGAGGGTGTTGTAGTAGCGCTGTGGCGTAAAGTAATGGAACATCGTCCGTGCGCTAACTCCGCCAAGCAACCGGCTTCGAGTAGCGTGGATTGGCGGAGACCCAGCACCCCCCACCCCACGGGCAGCGAATGCGCCACCAGTGGTAGTCATCGCTCAGGCCGGTGACCGTGGCGCGTTGGCCGGGGTGCAACATGCCCACGATGTGATAGTGCCGTCCGGGGCCGGAGCGGATGTTCAGGTTGACGAGTGCTACTACCTGCGTCACCGGCGTGCCGCGGATATTCGCCGGCGCAGCCGAGGCCGGCGCAGCGCCGCTGCTTGGCAGGATCAATGCCGCGGCGCACGTTGCTGCTAGCATCGAGATGATCTTTTGGACTCTCAAAGGATGTTCCTCCGGGTTGAGCTGTGGGATTAGACTACTGCCTATGCGAAATCTGCGCGCCAAATATGCACGGCGCGTTCAGCCATCTGTCTCTGCCGCTTGTCGAGCAGCTCAGGCGTCCACTGCTCCGGCGCAATTTCGGCGATCCCTCGGGTGAGCTGATACGCGCTGCCGCGATAGGCATTCAACTTCTCCTCGTAAATGGCGTTGCCCACCCGACGATTCGCCGAAGACTCAAGCAAAGTGAGATTGCCCAATCGGTAGACTTGCGATTCCCAGTGAGCACGCGGGAACATCTGCTCCCATTCCTCGCTCGGATTTTCGGGCAGAATATGCTCGATTGTGCTGGGGTCGGTCTCCGGATCGCAGTGACGGCCAGAGAGATCACTCTCAAGCTTCGCCAGGATGTATTTGGCTAGCTTTCTGCGCTGACCACCGGTGTCAATGACCAAGTTCGCAAAATCACTGAAGAACTTTTCATCGTTGACGTAGATGGGCTTGAGCACCTCGAAGACTGCTGCCGGTCGCGCAGCCGTCCTATCGAGAACCGCCTTGGCAGCCCGGTGATACTCTTGCTCGAGTTCATTGGGATTGAGGCGGCCGACAACGGAATAGCGAAAAGAGATCACGCTGACCAGCTTTAAGATTCGAATAAAGTCCTCAGGCGAAAAGAGCTCCCATGTGGCGAAAAGGAGAGGCGTCATCTGTTGTACTCGAAAGAGGTTCAACTCGCGCACGAAGGGCTTCGCCTCTGACCGTTCAAGCCAGTAATGATGATTGGGGTCGGAGAGCGCAGCGAACAGCTCAGCCCTAGCTTCCAGCGTACCCATCAATTTGAAAACGCCGACGGAGTCGGCAACCTGCTCACGAACCAACTTGAATAACCTTTGGCTGCGAACCTTAGGTTGTTCACATAGTAAGTGATATCGAAGGAACTCCGGAAACCGCTCCGGAGCTACCGCAGTAAGGAGAGATCGCCACCGCCGCTGCAAGGCTTCTCGATCGCTCGGCGTCTTGACCCTCGAGAACAGATAATTCTTGAGCAGGTCTGTCGTGGTCAACTCGAGACCGCGCGCGTTGAGCGTTTCAAATACCGTGTATGCGTTCAACTCATCATCCACTGTGATGAGAATAAAGAGCAGCTGTCTGGCGACCGTCTCGGCGAGCATCCTCGCCAGCGCTGCGCCATCTCGGTTGATGCTTCGCAGATTACCAATCCGCGCTTCAAAATACTTGAAGCAATCCCACAACAGGCGGTTGGATCGCGAGAGGCTGCGCGGGTTGAGAGGCGGCCTTAGTTGCACAAGATAGTCTTGATAGAACCCATTATCGTTCTCATTGAGCGTCAATCGGCTGACCTCGATCAGTGAGGCCGGATCGCGCTCGCCGATGAAACGATTGCGAAGCTCCTTAGCGCGTTCGCGATTGGCGACTGGATCCACGCCCTCATCGGCCAAAGCGTTTAGCCGATGAATGACGGCGAGCGACAGGATGCTTAACGTCGCCATCCGCTGTTGGCCGTCAATGATGCAGAAGTCTCGATCGCTCTCCCCTTGAACCACAAGCGCGCCCATGTAGTGGCGATCGTCGGGATTCGGCAAGAGATCAACGATGTCATTCCACAAGTCTTCCCACTGTTCTTCCGTCCACGAGTAATCGCGCTGGTAGGGGGGCACAAAATACCGCTTGCCGTTGCCGACCAATTCGAGGTAGTTGACCGTTCGCGTGCTTAATACGTTGACTCGGCTCATTGTGTTTTTACGCCGCAGCTTCGTCCGTCCTGAGCGTCATGCACCCCATTCGCATTGCGGTGACGGTTAAGCGGTCAAATCACCGGCGCCCCGGCCGATGACTTGACCGCTGTGATTGAGCAGAAGGTAGCTTCGCCAGACGCGCGGCGCTAGTATTTGATGTCCACCTGCCGCCTCTCCTCGGCGCTCTTCAAAATGGCGTCGCAGATCACGGCGTTCTTGTAGCCGTCCTCGAAGTCGGCGCCGTAAGGCTTGACGTCCTTGTTGTTCACGATGGCGTCGAAGAAGTGGTGGAACTCGTGCACGAAAGTGTGCTCCCAGCCGATGATGTGTCCCTGCGGCCACCAATTCTTCCAGAACGGATGGTAGCTCTCACTCACCAGCACCTGTGTAAAGCCCTGGATCTCGCGCGGTTGGTCGCGCATGAACACTTCAAGGTAGTTCATGTTCTCCAGGTTAAAGCGGATGCTGCCGCGTTCGGCGTTGATCTCGAAGGTGTTGTGGTTCTTGCGGCCGGGCGCGAAGCGGGTTGCTTCAAGCGTGCCCAGCGCGCCGTTCTCGTACTCCACGATCGCCTCGAAGGCGTCGTCCACGGTGACCTTCTCGCGCTTGCCGTTAGCGTTGCGTTCGGTGATGAAGGTGCCGGTGCGCGCCATCAGGCTCTTCGGCTCGCCGACCAAGAAACGCGCCAGGTCAATGATGTGCGACCCCAAGTCGCCCAGCGCGCCGCTGCCGGCGATCTGCTTGTCCAGGCGCCACACCATCGGGAAGTTCTCGTCGGCGATCCACTCTTGCAAGTAACAGGCGCGGAAGTGATAGATGCGGCCCAACTTACCCTGGTCTATCAGCTCCTTCGCCAAGCGCACGGCCGGCACGAAGCGGTAGTTAAACGCAACCATGTGCTTAACGCCGGCTTGCTTGACGGCCTGCCACATCTCCCAGCACTCCTCAGCGTTGCGGCCGAGCGGCTTCTCGCTGATGACGTGCTTGCCGGCCTTAGCCGCCGCGATGTTCGGCTCGGCGTGCACGTTGTTCGGGCCGCCGTTGTCGAAGACCTGCACATCGGGGTCGTCAATCAGCTTGCGCCAGTCGGTGTAAGCCTTCTCGTAGCCGTAGCGCTTGGCGGCTTCTTGGACGGCTTCTTTGTTCCGGCCGGCGATCGCCACCAGTCGCGGGATGGCGACCGGCGGATACATCATGTACGGCAGTTTCTTCAGCGCGTTGCTGTGCGCCTTGCCCATGAAGGCATAGCCCAGCATGCCCACGCCGATCGTCGGGGCCTGGCGTTCCGCCTTCGGCCCGGCCATGGTGACAAATCCAACTTCGTCTGACATTGTTGTTTCCTCCTATTTCCTCTCAAACGCCGCATCGAAGGCCATTGCGCTGGGCTTGAAGTCATAGCGGCGCACGTTGGCGCAGCTCTCGGTCGCGCCATGCTCGCGATCCATGCCGGGATCCTCCCATTCGACCGACAGCGGTCCGTTGTAACCAATCTCGTTCAACGCACGGATGATGGCGTCGAAGTTGATGTTGCCGCGGCCCACGCTGCGGAAGTCCCAGTAGCGGCGCGAGTCGCCGAAGTTCGTATGCCCGCCGAACACGCCGGCCTGCGTCGGCACGCTGCTCCAGGCGACGTCCTTCATGTGCACGTGATAGATGCGATCGCGGAACTTGCGGATGAACCCGACGTAGTCCACGCCCTGATAGCCGAAGTGCGAGGGGTCGTAGTTGAAGCCGAACTCCTCGCGGTGGTTGATCGCCTGCAGCGTGCGCTCGGCACTGGCGATGTCGAAGGCGATCTCGGTGGGGTGCACCTCCAACGCGAATTTGATGCCGTTCTCCTTGAACACATCAAGGATGGGATTCCACCGGTCGGCGAACTCGGCGTAGCCGGCGTCAATCATGGCCGGGCTGACCGGCGGGAACGAATACACATACGGCCAGATGCTGCTGCCGGTGAAGCCATTCACCACCTTGACGCCGAACAGCTTGGCTGCGCGCGCGGTGTTGGCCACCTCTTCGGCAGCGCGCTTGTTCACCTCCGACGGCTTGCCGTCCCCCCACACGCGCGGCGGCAGAATGGCCTTGTGGCGCTCGTCAATCCGATCGCAGACGGCCTGGCCGACCAGGTGCGTGCTGATGGCGAAGCACTTCATGCCGTGCTTGTTCAACACGTCCCATCGCCCGCGCACGTAGCTGTCGTCGCTCAGTGCTTTCTCCACGTCGAAGTGATCACCCCAACAGGCGAGTTCTACGCCATCGTAGCCGAACGACTTGGCTTTCTCTACGATGGTCTCGAAGGGCAAATCGGCCCATTGGCCGGTGAAGAGTGTGACAGGTCTTGCCATAGATCATGCTCCTTATGCGGGTTCGATGCGCTCATGCGCTTCTTCTCTTTGGCCTAGTCTATTCAGCGAGTGATGAACGCGCAAATGCCGATGCGCGCCTACAATCGCCCGCATGGCATACAAGTTGGTGATCGGCGTAGACGGCGGGCAGACCAGCACCAAATGCGCGCTGGTCACCCGCGACGGCCGCGTGCTGGCCTACGGCCAGGGCAGCGGGCTGGTGCATCTGGCCGCAGCCGGCGCGCGCGAGCGGCACGCGTCGGCGCTGCGCGAGGCCTTCGCCTCGGCCTGGGCTCACGCCGGCCTCGAACCGCAGCCGGTTGCGGCGATCGGCCTGGGGCTCACCGGCGTCGAGGGCGACGCGCTCGAAGCGGCACAGGTGCGCCAGATCGTCGCCGGGCTGATCGAAGCGCGCGCGATCGAAGTGCACAGCGACGCCTACGCTGCGCTCATCGGCGCGCATGGCGGCCGGCCGGGCATCATCGCCATCAGCGGCACCGGCTCGCACATCCTAGGCATGAACGCCGCGGGCGAGCTGGCCCGCGCCGGCGGCTGGGGCTGGCTGCTCGGCGACGAAGGCAGCGCCCTATGGATCGGCCGGAGCGGGCTGATGGCTGCGCTGCACGCATCCGACGGCACGGCCGGCCCGACGCTCCTCGAAGCGATGATGCGCGAGCACTTCCAGGTGCAGGTGCTGCGCGACGTGAAGCGGCGCGTGTATGACCCCAGCTTCGGCGCGAAAGGGTTCGCTGCGCTGGCGCCGCTGGTGTCGCAGGCAGCAGCGCAAGGCGATGCAGTGGCGCAAAACATCGTCGCTCAGGCAGCGCGCGATTTGGCGACGCAGGTGATGGCCGTGCAACGCCGGCTGGCGCTGCCGGCGAACACGCCTGTCGCGCCCGTGGGTGGCGCGTATGAGCACGTGCACGGCCTGCGCGCAGGGTTCACAGCTGCACTGCGCGAGATGAATCCACAGGCGAACGTCGTTGACCCTCAACTGCCGCCGGTGCTGGGCGCGGCGTTGATCGCGCTCCGGGCATGCGGCTGTCCGGCGACGATCCAATCGGCTGCTACAAGTTGACCGGCGCGCCGGCCTGCGCCGACGCGATGATCGCGCAGATCGCGCGCGTCGCAGCGACGCCGTCTTCACCGGTCGCCAAGACCGGCGCGCCGCGCGTGACCGCATCTACGAAGTAGGCGATGCTGTCCAAAACGAAGCCGGTGAGATGTTCACCTGTAGGCGGCGCGAGCACGTCGGGGAAGCTCGCGCGTTCTGCCGAATACACCTCGATCGTGCGGTTGTGCGAGGCGTCTATGTTGATCGCGCCGGCGCTGCCGAGGATCTCCAGCTTCAAGTCCTTCACCGTCGCATGCGTTCGCGGCAAGATCCAGGCGTGCTCGAAGACGGCCACCGCACCCCGTCTGAACTCGACCGTCGCGACGTGAAAGTCGGCGGTATCCACGCCCATGTGCTTGAGGATGCCGTCGCGGCTGACGGCGTAGACGCGCACGATCTCGTCGTCGAGCATCCAGCGCACCACGTCAATCATGTGGCTGGCCAGAAACCACAGCGCCGACGAGTGGCCGGCCCACTTTAGCATCTCGGTGGGGACTGCGGTCGTGTTGCTCAAGCGCGCGTAGACATATACCGGTTGGCCGATGTCGCCGCGCCGGATGGCCTCGCGCGCTTGCACCATCGGCGGGTTGACGCGGTTGTGGAAGTCCACCATCAACGTCACGCCGGCTCGGCGCGCCTCTGCGACGATGGCCTCGGCATCTTCGACCGTGGTCGCCAGCGGCTTCTCGACGAGCAGATGTTTGCCGGCTTCGGCGCACGCGACGGCAACCTCGCGATGCAGATGATCCGGCGTAGCGATCGAGACGGCGCGCACGTCGGGATTAGCCAGGACGTCGTGATAATCCGTCGTCCAACTGCGCGCGCCGTACTTTGCGGCGATCGTCTGCGCGCGATCGGCGTTCAGGTCGCACACGGCGACGAAATCCACTGCGTGATGCCGGCTGTATGCCTGAGCATGCCGCTCGCCGAACAAGCCGGCGCCGATCAGTGCGAAGCCCGTGGTCATGTGTTGCCTTCGCGGATGATGCGAGGGGGGTAACTCGAGAAGACTTTACCGGAAGACCAGGAGACCAGGCCCAGCGCTTGCCCTTGGCAGTTGCCGTCATTCACAGGGGGAGATGAACGACGGGGAGGACTCCAAGGCCCAAGATGAACCTGATCCCCTGGTTTCCCAGTGGCAACCCTGGTCTTATTCTACCCCTTAATCGCGCCCATGCGAACACCCTCTAGAAAATATTTTTGAAACGCCAAGAAAAACGCGATCATCGGTAGGGCTGCCAGCGCTGCCCCTGAGAATATCACACCCCAGTCCGTCATGAACTCACCCTGAAGGTTCGCAACCCCTACGGTTAGCGTGTAATTCTGCGCCTTATTCAATACGATCAGCGGCCACAGGAAATCGTTCCAGAAACGTACAAACGTAAAGATAGCCAACGCCGCCACAGCCGGCTTGCATAAAGGGAGGATGATCTCCCAAAAGATGCGGAACTCGCCGGCGCCGTCCACGCGCGCCGCTTCTTCCAGTTCCGACGGGAGCGTCTGGATGTATTGGCGCATGAGGAAGATGCCGAACACGACGGCGGTGCCGGGCAGGATCACGCCGCCCAGCGAGTCAATCAAACCGAGGCGACGCGTGATGATGTAGAGCGGGATCAACGTCACGTGGATCGGGATCATCAGCGTGCTCAGCAGAATCCAGAACAACACGCTCCGCCCTGGAAAACGGCGCTTGGCGAACGCGTATCCGGCCATCGTGTCGAAGATCACATGCCACGCAGTGACGGTCAACGCCACGATCAGGCTATTCAGCATCCAGTTCGCGTAATACTTGGTGCCGCCCAGCAACCGCTGGAAGTTATCCAGCTTGAACGCCGGGACGAGGATGGGCGTGAGCGGCGGCGTGCCCGAGATCGGCGTGAAGGCGTTGGCAAACAACCAGTACATCGGGAAGAGCGCGATGACCGCCGTGACGATTAGCACTGTCATCGCGCCGATCTTGCCCCACGCGATGCGCGAGGCCGTCTTGCGCCGGCTCAGCGGGATGCTGGTTGCTGCATGTTCCATCGGTCAGTCTGCCGGAGAACGCGGCCTGCTCAATACTCCACGTCGCTGCGCAACGCGCGGAACTGCAAGACGGCGACCGCAGCGATCATCACGAACAAGACGAACGCCTGTGCCGAGGCCACGCCGAAGTTCAAGTCCTTGAAGCCGTTGTTGTAGATCTGGGTGACGATGGTCTGCGTGCTGTTGCCGACGCCGCTGGGCACCATCACGTAGATGCGCTCGAACACTTCGAAGCTGGCAATGGTGTAGATCACGACCAGGTAGAGCGTGGTGGACTTGATGAGCGGCACGGTGATGTGCCACCAGCGTTGAATCGGCCCGGCGCCGTCCAGCGCTGCGGCCTCATAGTACTCGCGGGGGATGCTGCCCATCGCCGCGCTGAACAGCACCACAGCCGTCGCCGGCACGGTAAGCACCGCCGAGAGCGTGACGCTGCCCAGCGCGATGTCGGGGTCGGACAGCCAGCGCACTGGCGGCAACCCCACCAGCCGCAACAGATAGTTGGCGAAGCCCCACTGCGCGTTGAAGATGTAGGCCCAGGTCAGGCCGATAATCAGCGCGCTGGTGACGGCCGGCAGGTAATACGCCGCCCGAAAGAACGTACGCAGCCAGTTGCTCAGCGGCTGGATCAGGCTGGCCAGGATCAGCCCAATGAGGATGTTGGCCGTGACGGTGAATAGCGTGTAGATCAGCGTGTTGCGGATGGCGCTGACGAACACGCCGCCGAATTGGGTGAACGCCGTGACGTAGTTCTTGTAGAACGGCGTCACCCATGTGCCGCCGCGCACCAGGCTGTATTCCTGGAACGAGATGATGAACGCCCACACCACCGGCACCAACACGAACACGGTGAACGTGAGCAAGCTGGGCAGGATGAAGGCGTAGCTCCAGCCGTGCTTTCGGGCGAACCGCCAGAGAGAAGCCATCGTGCTACGTGTTGCGTATCACGTATCGCGCTCATGACGGAATATGCAATACGTGATACGCGATACGTGACTCATCACGCTACTGTCCGGCAATCAGCGCATTCGCCTCCGGCGCGATCTTTGCCATCGCCTCCGCCGGATCCGCCTTGCCGAAGATGATGTTCTGATACTCCGGGTGGATCAGGCGGGTGAGCTTCGGCCAGGCCGGCGTCAGCGGCGTGATCCACATGTAGTCCAGCATCGGCAGGAACTGGTCGAGCGGCGGAGCGACCTTCACCGACTTGCGCGCGGCAGGCGCCAGGTAGAAGCCGGTTGCAGCCGTCTCGCTGGGCGGCACGTCCTCTTGCACCTCTGCGCTGGTTAGGTAGCGTGCCAAATCCATCGCCGCCCGCTCCTTGGCCTTGTCGGTTGTAGCGGCCACGGCGATCAAGCCGATCGCGCCTACGGTCAGCCGGTTGCCGTTGACGCTGGGCAGCGGGTAGATCGCGAAGTTGATCTTGTCGGCTTTGAGCTGAGGGCTGAAGCCGGTGGCGTCCACGATCATGGCATACTGCTTATTCTTGAAGCCGCCCTTCACATCTGCGTCCTTCTGCGAGCCGAAGTCCGGCGGGGTCACCTTGTGCACCAGCGCCAGCTCGGCGAAGCGCTTCAATCCCGCAGCGGCTTTCTCGTTGTCGAAGCCGAACTTGCCGTCCACAATGGGGCGCACGCTGGGGTCCTCGTTCATCCACAGCCCCCAGGTGTTGATCACGCCGGGGTCAATGAAGCCGCTGAAGCCATACACCTGCTCGCCGTTGGCGCGCTGGAAGGTGAGCTTCTTGGCCGTTTCGACGAATTCTTCCCACGTCCAGTCCTTCGACGGCAGCTCTACGCCGGCCTCCTGGAACACGTCCAGGTTGAGGTAGATGCCCATCGGCACGACCCACAGCGGCCACGCGTAGGCCTTGCCATCCTTCAGCCGGACGGCTTCGAGCGTGTTGGGCAGGATGTCGGCCTTGTCGGCGTCGGTGAGGTACTCGTCAATCGGCGCGATCAAGTCGTCTTTCACGAAAGCAGGCAGCCGGTCAGAGGGCAGGCGCAGCACGTCAATGCCCTGGCCGCTCTGCAGCGCGGTGGTGAGCTTGGTGAACCCTTCGTCGTTAGGCGGATAGCCGGTGATCTCGACGTTGATGTCAGGATTGTCGGCCTCGAACTGGGCGATGGCCAGGTCGAATGGGTTGGCGAACTGGTTGCCAGGCGTGTAGCCCAACACCCACAGGTTCAGTGTGCCTTTGTAGGTGCTGCTGCTCTTGCGAATGCCGCCCTTGGGGCTAGCAGCCGGAATCGGCGCAGGCGCAGGTGTGTCGGTCGCAGCAGGCTGCGCTGGTGCTGCCGGCTGAGCCGGCGCTTGGGGGGCTGCTGCGGGTGGCGCAGCACATGCCCCTGCAAGCAAAGTAATCGCGGCCGTCAGGCCGATCATGATGGATGCTCGCTTGCTCATAGCTCTTCACTCCTCCTTTCGACTGGTCATATTCCTTTCGGAGCCTCTGCTCTGCGAAGCTGTGACAAAACGGATGCGCTCATCGCATCGCGCGGGCGCAACGCCCGCTTGCTAGGCGACTTTCAAATTGCGAACGAACCGGATTTCGACTGATTCGGCGACGATTTACGGCGCGCCGGCGGCTCGATGCTCAGCTCGGCGTAAAACACATATTTGTCGCCCCGGTAGTAGGACTCAACGGTTTCAAACGGGCAATCGTGTTGGGAGTAGGTGGTGCGATGAAGATGCAGAACCGGGCTGCCCTTGGCGATCCCCAGCAGTTTAGCCTCGCTCGCCGGACAAGCAACCGCCTCGAGCTGCTGCTCGGCCCGTGTGGGCGTCACGCCGTATTTCTGCGCCAGCAACTGATACAGGGACTGATTCGATAGATCTTCGTCTAGGATGCCGCGACATAGCTTCTCGCTCAGGTATGCCGTCTCGATGGCCATCGGCTCACCGTTGGCCGTGCGCAGGCGCTGCAGCAGCACCACGTTGCGATGGTGGGCGTCCAGCCGGAGGCGATGCGCTACCGTCGCCGTTGCCCGCGTCAGTGCCAGGCGCAGCACGACCGAGCCGGGCTTCTGTCCACGCGCCTGCATATCCTGCGTAAAGCCGGTCAGGCGCGTCAAGTGTTGCGCGATGCGCGGCGGCGCGATGAACGTGCCGCGCCCTTGATCACGCACCAGCCGGCCTTCCATCTCTAGCTCCGCCAGCGCCTGACGCACGGTGATTCGGCTGATGCCGAAGTGCTCACACAACTCCCGCTCCGAGGGCAATTGCATACCGGGCTGCCACTCGCCGGAGTCTATGCGCGACAGAATCACCTCCTTCAACTGGCAATACAGCGGGGTCGGGTCGCGTTTGTCCAACGTGACGGGTGTCTGCCAGGTGTTCATGACGTCATGACCAGTTGGCATTTTAAGAGGTGGCGCGCACAAAGTCAACGGGCATTTAACTCACTCATACAGCAGATATGCTTCGCGCCGGCCGCGGAAGTCGTCTTCTGCGGCCGGCCAGCCCGCGATGAGCTCCGCAACAGCAACGCCGGCTTCGATCCCCTCGCGCACTTTGGCATTTCCTATCAGCAAATCGAAATGCGGCGCGCGACCTTCCCAACTCTCAGCCAGAAAGGCAAACTGATCCGGTGCAGCAGCACGGCACGCCGCGACGAGCTGCACACCCATGCGCACCGGCTGAAGTGCGTCGCGCGCCAGCACATGCACTTGCACGCCCTGGCAGCGCCGGCCGGCGTGTTTGCCGACGCTGGGGATGAAATGCGCCGGCCGGAAGCGCACGCCCGGCAAGCCCGGCGCGTTCAGCGATTGCGCCACGCTATGCGCATCCAGCCACGGCGCGCCGGCCACCTCGAACGGCAGCGCCGTGCCGCGCCCCTCGGACAGATTCGTGCCTTCGACCAAGCACGTGCCCGGATACACAATGGCCGTGGCAAGATGAGGCATGGCCGGTGAGGTGGGTACCCAGGGCAGCCCTGTATCGTCGAACCACATCGCCCGCCGCCAACCTTCCATCGGTATCACGGTCAGATCGGCTTGCAGGTTGCACTCTGCGTTCAGCCAGCGTGCCAGCTCGCCCATCGTCATGCCATGGCGCACCGGCAGCGGCGCAACACCGACGAACGACTCCAGGCCAGGTTCGAGCATCGGGCCTTCGACCGCCAAACCGTTGATGGGGTTCGGGCGATCCAGCACGACGACCGGCAAGCCAAACTGCCCCGCAGCGCGCAAGGTATGGAAGAGCGTGCTCACGTAGGTGTAGAAGCGCGCGCCCACGTCCTGTATGTCAAATACCAGGACGTCCAGATCCGCCAGCATCGCCGGCGTTGGGCTGCGCGTCTCGCCATACAGGCTATAGATCGGGATACCAAAGCGAGGATGCACGCCGTGGGCGATCGGATCGGCATCGGCGGCTGCGCCCTCTAAGCCGTGCTCCGGCGCGAAGAGCGCCTTGAGCGCGACGCCCGCCTCGACCAGCGCATCGGGCGCAGCATGTAGATCGGGCGTCACGGCGGCAGCGTGCGTCACGAGGCCGACGCGCCGGCCGCGCAGCATTGCACCTTTCTCGTTGACCAGACGATGCAGACCGGTAATGACCATCGCGTCACACTTATACCCTACGCATGGGGAAGACGAGGGTATCCCACACGGGCTTCGACATGGGCTTCGACATGGGCTTCGACAGGCTCAGCCCACAAGTTTAGCCCGCGAGCTCAGCTCGCGCGTGCACTGAGCTTGTCGAAGTGCGCGCTTTGGCAGGCTCGCGCGTACCGGCGGCTACAATCCCGGCCGTGCTCGTCCTCGGTCTGATGTCCGGCACCTCTGCGGATGGCATTGACGCTGCGCTTGTCGAGCTGGACGGTGTGCCGCCCGGCTTGCGCTGGCGCATCGTCCATCGGGCTTCGACACCCTACCCACCTGACCTGCGCGCCGAGGTGTTCGCCTGCTTTCGCCCTGAGAGCGGCACGGTGGACCGGCTGTGCGCGCTGAACTTCGCCCTAGGCCGCGCGTTCGCCGACGCGGCACTGGCATGCATCTGTGCCGCTGGTCTGCAGCCCGGCGACGTCCAGCTCATCGGCAGCCACGGCCAGACGCTCTGGCACACCCCAACCGGTCGGGACGCCTCGACGTTGCAATTGGGCGAAGCGGCGATCATCGCCGAACGAACAGGCATCACCACGATCAGCAACTTTCGGGCGCGCGACATGGCTGCCGGCGGGCAAGGCGCGCCGCTTGTCGCCTACGTGGATACGCTGCTGTTCGGCCATCCTGCGCTCACGCGGACGGCACTCAACATCGGCGGCATCGCCAATTTCACGTATCTACCGTCCCACTCCCCACTCTCTACTCCCCCTTCAGTTGAGTCGGAAGTAGGAAGTGGGGAGAGAGCTTTCGCCTTCGACACCGGCCCCGGCAACATGCTGATTGACGACGCCGTGCGACGACTGACCGGCGGCACACAACACTACGATCGCGATGGCGCGATCGCAGCGCGCGGCCGGGTGCATGACGGCCTGCTTGCCGAGCTGATGGCGCATCCCTACCTCGCGCAGCGGCCGCCGAAGACGACCGGCCGCGAAACGTTCGGCGCGCAGTTCGGCGAGCAGGTGTGGCAGCGCGGCACGGCGCTCGGCCTGAGCGGAGAAGACATCGTCGCGACGCTCACCGCGTTCACCGCCGCTTCGATCGCCCAGGCGCACCGCGCGTTTCTGCCTCGCCTACCCGACGAAGTAATCGTCTCTGGCGGCGGCGCGCGCAACGCGACGTTGATGCACTTTTTGGCCCAGGCGCTTGCGCCGGCGCGCGTGCGTACTTCCGACGAACTCGGCATGCCTGTCGAAGCGAAGGAGGCCGTAGCGTTCGCCGTGCTCGCCTACGAGACGTGGCACGGGCGACCCGGCAACCTGCCTGCTGCCACCGGTGCGCGACACGCCGTTGTGCTGGGGAGCATCACGCCCGGACAACCTGAGCGCGCGCATGCTGCAGCGCCCACCGGCCAGGTCACCGAAGCGATCAATCCCGCGTCGCGCGACATTGACCGCCTAAGCGCGCTGGAGATCGTGGATGTGATCAATGCCGAAGACCGCCGCGTGGCCGAAGCCGTGGCGACACAGCGTGAAGCGCTCGCCCAAGCGATTGACGCCATCGCCGAGCGCATACGCCAGGGCGGCCGGCTGATCTACGTCGGCGCCGGTACGTCCGGCCGGCTGGGCGTGCTCGACGCCAGCGAAATGCCGCCCACCTACAACACCTCGCCGGCGCAGGTGATCGGGCTGATCGCCGGTGGCCCGGCGGCGCTCACCCGCTCGATCGAGGGCGCCGAGGACGACGTTGAACAAGGGCGCGCCGACATTGTCGCCGCCGGCGTGAACGCGCGCGACTGCGTGATGGGCATCGCCGCCAGCGGGCGCACGCCCTATGTGTTGGGTGCGCTGGCCGAAGCTAGGGCGCGCGGCGCGCTCACCCTGGGCTTGACCTGCAACGACGACACGCCGCTGCATCGCGCCGCCGACATCGTCATCGCGCCGGTTGTCGGGCCGGAGGTCATTAGCGGCTCGACGCGCATGAAAGCCGGCACGGCCACCAAGCTGGTGCTGAACACCATCAGCACCGGCGTGATGGTCAAGCTCGGCAAGACTTTCGGTAACCTGATGGTGGATCTGCAGGCGACGAACAGTAAGCTCCGCGAGCGGGCGAAGCGCATCGTCGCCCAGGCGTGCAGCGTTTCACTCGACGAAGCGACGCGCCTCCTGGCGCAATGCGACGGCGAGGTGAAAACCGCGATCGTGTCGCATCTGGCACGAATCACGCCGGCTCAGGCGAGAGCACGGCTGAAGGCGACAGGAGGCGTCGTGCGGAAGGCAATCGAGGAAACATAAGGGCAACCTCGTAGGTTGCCCTTCGAGCGGGGAGACAGGGATTCGAACCCTGGGTCCAGTTTTACCCGGACAACCGCTTAGCAGGCGGCTCCGTTCGTCCACTCCGGCACCTCCCCGGAGGTCAGATTGTCAGAGCGTCAGCAGTCAGATATCAGAAGTCAGATCGCACCTGTCTGACCTCTGACCATCTGACCTCTGACTTCTGACCATCTGATTTCTGACTTCTGACGGAAAGGGTGAGATTCGAACTCACGGTGACGCTAAGCGCCACAGCGGTTTTCAAGACCGCCGCCTTAAACCACTCGGCCACCTTTCCTCTCGGTGATTTGGTAACCGGTAACTGGTAATCGGTAACTGGTAACGAGCGAGGCATATCTTAACACGAAATGCTAGAATTCTCATCATCTATCCGCCGAGTTACTCAACTACCAATTACGAATTACTAGTTACCAATTACTACCCAAACGGGGCGGTGGCGAAATGGCAGACGCCGAAGACTTAAAATCTTCTGCTGCGAGAGCAGCGTGTGGGTTCGAGTCCCACCCGCCCTATTCATGACCGGCGCCCGGCGCACAACCTGGGTCGTTGATCGTTTCAGCCGCTGCCGACGCCCAGCAGCTTGAGCTGGCTGTTGATCTCCTGCTCCCCCTGCCCTCGGCTGACGAAGACGTATGTGCCGTCCGGCTGCATCACCCGCGCCTTGACGTTGTCGCGCAGGCCCAGATCGAGGATCTCGACTTTGATCCGCCGCTTGATGACAGGATCGAGGATCGGATAGACCGTCTCGACGCGCCGGTCGAGGTTGCGCTCCATCAGATCGGCGCTGCCGGAGTAGATCTCCTCATCGCCGTTGTTGCGAAAGTAGTACACCCGGCTGTGCTCCAAGAAGCGACCGACGATGCTGATCACGCGAATGTTCTCGCTCAGGTTCGGCACGCCCGGCCGCAGCGAGCACATGCCGCGCACGAGCAAGTCCACCTTCACGCCGGCCTGCGAGGCGCGGTACAGCAAGCCGATCATCTCCGGATCCACAAGCTGATTCACCTTGAAGATCAGATGGCCGCCGCCGTGCTGCAAATGGTGCTCGATCTCGCGCTCGATCAGTTCGGTCATCCGCTTGCGCAACGTGACCGGCGCGACCAACAGCCGGCGATACGACTTCTGGTTGAAGTAGCCGGTCAGGTTATTGAACAGCTCCGTCACGTCTTGGCCGATCTCTTCGTTGCAGGTGAACAACCCGAGGTCGGTATAGACGCGCGCCGTGCTGACGTTGTAATTGCCTGTGCTCAAGTGGACATAGCGGCAGATCTGGCCGTCATGTTCGCGTCGCACCACCAAGCAGATCTTGGCATGCACCTTGTAGCCGGGCAAGCCATAGACGAGGTGTACGCCGACCTCTTCCATCGCGCGCGTCCATTGTATGTTGTTCTCCTCGTCGAAGCGCGCCTTCAATTCCACCAGCACCGCAACCTGCTTGCCGTTCGTGACGGCTTCCATCAGTGCTTCGACGATGGGGGAATTCGCACCCACGCGATACAGCGTTTGCTTGATGGCGAGCACGTTGGGGTCGCGCGCCGCAGCGCGAACGAACTCCACCACCGGCGCGAACGAATCATAGGGATGATGCAGCAGCACATCGCCGCGCCGGATGCGCGCGAAGATGTCCGCGCAATTGTTCAGATCGCTGGGAATGCGCGGCAGCAGCGGCGGATCCTTCAGCTCCGGCAGCGGCAGGCGATGCAGCTCCCACAAGCTGCTCAAATCTAGCGGCCCGGCCAGCCGGAATACCTCATCGCCGGATAGATTGAGGTTTTCCGTCAGGATGGCGCACACTTCTTCCGGCATATCGTGCACAATTTCCAGGCGCACCACGCTGCCGAAGCGCCGATCTTTGATCGAACGCTCGACGGTCGAACGCAGATCACCGGCTTCGTCCTCTTGGATCTCGATGTCGGCATCGCGCGTCACGCGGAAGGCATAGGTGCCGGCGATGTCCATGTCCGGGAAGAGCGCGCCGATGTTCGCCGCGATGATCTGATCCAGCCACACGAAGCAGCGCTCGCAGTGCTCATCCTCGGTGCAGTCGTTCAACGGGAAGAATCGCGGGAGCGAGGGCGGCACCTTGACGCGGGCGAAGCGCAAGCGGCCCTGCGTGCCCCGGATGACGACGGCCAAGCTCAGGCTGAGGTTGCTGATGTGCGGGAACGGATGCGCCGGGTCCACGGCCAGCGGCGTGAGGATGGGAAACACGGTGCGATGAAAGTAAGCCGTAGCCGAGGCGCGCTGCTCGTCGCTCAACTGATGCCAGTCCAGCACACAAACACCATGTCGCGCCAACGCCGGCCGCACCTCATCGCACCAGGTGCGCAGGTGTTCGGCTTGCAACACACGCACGCGCTCGTTGACCAGCGCCAGCGTCTGCGCCGGCGGAAGCCCCTCCGGCCCCGGCCGAGTGATCCCCGCCATCACTTGTTCGCGCAACCCCGAGACGCGAATCATAAAGAACTCGTCGAGGTTGGTTGCAAAGATGGCGAGGAACTTAGCCCGCTCGAGCAGCGGGTTAGTCGGATCTTGCGCCTCCTGCAGCACGCGCTGGTTGAACTCCAACCAGCTCAGCTCGCGATTGATCAATTGACCTTGGAGATGCCCTGCCGTCATGCAACTTGGATTGTAGCCGAGCGCGCCCAGCATGAGCCTCGTCACCTCTGCTACACTGATGGCGATGGCCGACAACCCGCGCTGGTTGGAACTCAGCCTCGAAGCCGACGCAGAGCTGGCCGAGGCGATCAGCGAGGCGATCTTCCCCTACGTCGAGGGCGGTGTGGCTCTGGAGCAGACCCACCGGCGGCCCGACGGCAAAACCGCTGACCGCTGGGAGGACGAACAGGCCGATGGGCCGATCATCGTGCGTGCCTACTTGCCCGACGACGAAACGCTGGCCGAACGCAAGCGCAAGGTCGAGGAGGCACTCTTCTACCTGAACATGGTGCGGCCCACCCCACAGCCGGCCTATCGCACGGTCGCGCAGTCGGACTGGGCCGATGCGTGGAAGGCCTCATTCAAACCGCTGCGCATCGGACGGCGCATTGTGATCTACCCGACGTGGATGCACGACGCGCTGCCCGGCGACGCTGCAGATCGCGACATCGTGATTGCGCTCGATCCCGGCATGGCGTTCGGCACCGGCCTGCACCCCACTACGCAGTTGTGCGCCGCAGCGCTGGAGGACTATGTACAGCCGGGCATGCGCGTGCTCGACGTGGGGAGCGGCTCGGGCATCCTCTCGATCCTAGCAGCGAAACTCGGCGCGCGCGAAGTGCTGGGCGTAGATACGGACAGTGAAGCAGTACGCTCCGGGCGCGAGAATGTCACCGCCAACGGCGTGGCAGATCGCGTAGCGATCGAGGCCGGCTCCCACGATGCCGCACGCGGAAACTACGACCTGGTCGTAGCAAACATCCTGGCCGGCGTGATCACCCGCATGCTCACCGAAGGGCTCACATCACGTGCGCCGCTATTCATCCTCTCCGGCATTCTGGATTCACAAGCCGGAGACGTAGCGTGCGCGGCTGAAGCAGCCGGTCTGTCTGTTATAGAAAGACGAACGATGGACGACTGGGTATGCCTGGTGTGCGCCAGGCACGGCGAGGGAATATAGAGTGACGCGCGTCGCGACGCAATCCCCATCACGCGCCGCAGTGCCGTGAATAAAGCTGGCGTCAGGCAGGCACGTTCTCGCGGCCGGTGCGCAAGCGGTAGGAGATGCGCCCGCGCGTCAGGTCGTACGGCGAGAGTTCCACGCGCACACGATCGCCGAGCAAAATGCGAATGTAGTTCTTGCGCATCTTGCCGGAGAGCGTGGTCAGCACTTGATGGCCGTTGTCCAGCTGCACCTTGAACATGGTGCCCGGCAACGCCTCGATGACCTCGCCTTCGACTTGAATCACATCCTCTTTCTGCTTCTGCTCTCGATCCTTCTTGGCCATTCGACCTCCTTTCACCAATAGAGGCGAAGCATTTGCACCGCGCTTCCGCCAGCCAAAGACTACGCTGCAAACGCTTCGCCTCTGCTACCAAAAACCTTAAATCCGACAGCCGAAATTATAGGCTCTTGTAAAATCGCCGTCAATCAACGTCTGTCGGTCAACCCTCCGCGAATATCGCATGGCTAGCACACCTCAACCATCCCGAATGCGCGTCGCGCTGTATCTGCAAGATGCCCACCCCATCCGCGAAGGGATGCGGTATGCCCAGTATGCCGAACAACGCGGGTTCGAGGCAGTCTGGCAGGCCGAATCGCGCCTGGTGCGCGACGCGATCGTGCCGATGGCTGCCTTCGCCGCCGTCACCGAGCGCGTCAAAATCGGCAGCGGCGTGATCAACAATTGGACGCGTAACATCGGTCTGCTGGCCGCGACCTTTTTAACGCTTGACGACCTGGCGCCGAATCGCATCATCTGCGGCATCGGCGCGTGGTGGGATCCACTGGCCAAGAACGTCGGCATCGAACGGCGCAAGCCGCTTACCGCCATGCGCGAAACGGTCGAGGTGCTGCGCCGGCTGCTGCGCATGGAGCGCGTCACCTTCCACGGCGAATTCCATCACGTGGAGGGCATCGAGCTGGACGTGGTACACGGCCGGCGCGAGCCGCGCAACGTGCCGATCTACATCGGTGCCACCGGCGACCAGATGATGGAGCTGACCGGCGAGATCGCCGACGGCGTGGTGCTCAACTATTGCGTGCCGCCGGAATACAACGACCGGGCGATGGAGCTGTTGGACAAGGGCGCCAAGAAGGCCGGGCGACGGGTCGAAGACCTCGACCGTCCGCAACTGGTAGTGTGCGCGGTGAACCGCGACCGCAAGAAGGCGATCGAAGACGCCAAGGAACTCCTCACCCAGTACCTCGCCCAACAGCCGCACATCGCCAAAGCCAGCGGCGTGAGCGACGACATCGTGAAGCAAGTGCAATCCATCCTGGGCTGGCCGGCCACCAAGGAGCAGGTGCACGAGGCGATGCAGTTCGTGCCGGACGAGTTCGTGCTGCGTATCTCGGCCACCGGCACGCCGGAAGAGGCGCGCGCTAAAGTCCAGGAATATATGCGGCGCGGGTGCACCTGCCCGATCCTGTATCCGATGAGCGACGTGAAGCTGATGATTGATACGTTCGCGCAGGCGTGAGCGCCACTACCAGCGGCGCCAATCTTTGGCCGGCGCCAGGCGCGCCAGATGCCGGACGGTGTGAAACAGAAGCCGAGGGCCAGCCAGCGCTTTCATAAGCAATTTGCCCGTTTCACGCTGGTCTTCCGCTTCTTCACCGGTTGCGCTGGCCAGCTCTTTCAATAGCGCAATCGCGGCTTCATTGCGCGCGCGCAGTTCTTCCTTGCTCATGAAGGGCAGGTCGAATATCGAGCGCACCTGGAACTCCGCGGCATACAACGCGCTGCCAGCTGCTTCTCGCAACGTGTGCTGCGGCACACCGGATCGGGTTGCCGGCGAACCGAGCTTAGCGCGCGTCTTGGAGAACCGCTTCGTGCCCAGCGCATCCATCGCCGACTTGTAGGCCAAAAGCGAGGACTTCGAGAGCAGCACTGCCGCGGCAATCTTTTGCGACGCGATGCGCCCCTGAGCGGCAAGATGGCGGAGGTAGGCCTCGTTATAGCCGGTCAAGGCTGCGCCTTCCCGGGCCGTAATCCACTCATCTCGGTCAGGCAACTGGGCACTTCTGTTGCGTTCCGCGGCCATACGCATCCTCCTGACAGGACGTCATCCGCATCATATCATCACATTTGGTATCATCTCCAGCAGATGGTCAAAGTCGTCACCGATTCCACCTGTGACGTCCCCACGGACATCGCCGAACGCCTAGGCATCACAGTTCTGCCGATGATCGTCGAGGTGGACGGTGTGGCTTATCAAGACGGCGTCACCCTCACCCGCCAGCAGTTCTATGACAGCCTGCCCACCTACGCGACCTTCCCCAAGACAGCAGCCGGCTCGCCCAGTCTGTTCGCCGATGCTTACCGAGCGGCGCGCGCTGTCGGCGCCGATGGCGTCGTCTCGGTGCATATCGCCCGCACGGTGAGCGGCGTGTGCAACGCCGCGGAGCTGGCCGCGTCCGACGTGGCCGGCGAGGGCATTCCGGTGCGCGTGGTGGATTCCGGTTCGATGACCATGGGGCTGGGCTGGCTGGTGATCACCGCCGCCGAGATGGCACAACGCGGGGCAGCGTTGGACGAGATCGCCGCGGCGCTGGAGGCGATGAAACAGCGCATCCGCATCCTGGCGATGGCCGACACATTGAAATATCTGCGCAAGAGCGGGCGCGTGTCGTCGCTCACCGCCGGCATCGGCGAACTGTTGCAGATCAAGCTGCTGGTCGAACTCAAGCAGGGCGCGGTCACCCAACTGGATCGCGTGCGCACGCGCGGGCGCGGCGTGGAACGCTTGCTGGACGAGGTGCGCAAGACGCCGGGCAAGCCCCGTTGCTTCTCGATCGTCTACACCGGCGGCGACCAGACGACCGACATCGAACGCATGCGCCGAGAATTGCAGCCGATCGCGCCGATCGAGCCGTCCTCCCCTGTGCTCGTCACGCCGGTCATCGGCGCGCACTTCGGGCCGATGGGCCTTGGCGTGGTGATCGTGAACGAATAGCCGCGCGTATAATCCGCCGCTGAGTTACGAATTACAAATTACAGATTACGGATTACGTATTTGCGCATCACGTCACACGTAATACGTAACGCGTAATGCGCTTTGCGCGCCATGCCAAACCAAGCGACCGAGAAGCTCCTCAAAATCCTCAGGCTCGAAGCGCAGACCGGCTACCACGACAAAGCCGTCACGCGCGGCCTGCAGTCGTTCGCTGCCGCTTGGCTGGCCGACGCCGCGCGCAACGATATTGACCCCGACTGGGCCGAGACGATCGCACAGGAGATGCGCGACTACAGCGCATCTACCGACGAAGCGCACCGCCGCGCTGCACTGGACGCGCTGGTGACGCGGCTGCGCTCGCCCGTCTTGCGCAGTCCGGCGCAGACGCGTGCGAAAGATGCTACAGGACAGCCCGCAGTGCAGCGCCCCAGCGAAGGCGCGATCAAATTCGCGACGGAGAACCAGGCTTCTGCAACGTTCGAGATGCCGCCGGTGGAGATTGCGCCGGTCGTCACGACCGCGCCACCCGCCGACGCCGCGCCCACTCAGCGCGCTATGCCGCCGCGCCCGGCGGAGCGTCCGGCGCAGCAACCTCGAACGGCGCCGCGCCCCTTGCGGCCACGCGAGGTCGGCTTGGGCCTGGATGCGCCGGTGACCAAGATCAGCGGCATCGGCGATTTCAACGCGCAGAAGCTCGCCCGCCTCAGCGTGCACACCATCCGCGACCTGCTGTATTACTTTCCGACGCGCTACGACGACTACAGCGCCCTGAAGACAATCAACCAGCTCTTCTACGGCGAGCAAGTCACCATCATCGGGCGCGTCGCGTCGGTGCGCAAGCAGCGGACGAAGAGCAACTTGATGATCGTGCGCGCGGTCATCGAGGATGCGTCGGGCGCAATCGAATGCAGCTGGTTCACCAGCGAGCGCTACGTGGACAACTTGATGAAGCAGTTCGCCGTCGGGCGGGAGATGGTCATCAGCGGCAAGGTGACCGAGTATCTAGGCCGATTGACCTTCCAGAATCCCACCTACGAGCCGGCCGAGCGCGAGTGGATCACCGGCGGCAGCATCGTGCCGGTCTATCGCCTGACCGAGGGGCTGCAACCGTTGCTGCTGCGCCGGGTGATGAAGCGCGTGGTCGAGTATTGGCCCTCGCGCGTGCCGGAGCATCTGCCGGAAGAGGTGCGCAACGAACTCGGGCTGATGCCGATCGCCGAAGCGCTGCGCGAGATTCACTTCCCGCGCTCCATGAAATCGCAGGAGCGCGCGCGCCGCCGGCTAGCCTTCGACGAACTCTTCACGCTCCAGTTGGCCGTGTTGCGCCAGCGCCAGATTTGGCGCCAGGAACCGGCGCAGGCGCTGCACGCCGATCCGGCCGTGCTCGACCGGCTGATCGCCGCCCTGCCCTATCAACTCACCGGCGCGCAGCAGCGCGCCTTGAACGCCATCGTCAAAGACCTGAGCCGGCCTAACGCCATGCACCGGTTGCTGCAGGGCGACGTCGGCTCGGGCAAGACCGTCGTCGCGGCATTGAGCATGGCGCTGGCCGCCAGCCTGGGCGTGCAATCGGCCATGATGGGCCCGACCGAGATCTTGGCCGAGCAGCACTTCAAGACGGTCAAGCGCCTGTTCGACACCTTCGCCGAGCGCGAGGCGGTCGCGCCGATCGCGCTGGCGCTGCTGACCGGCAGCACGAAGCCCAGCGAAAAGCGCGCCATCTACGACGGCTTGGCCGACGGCAGCGTCCAGGCCGTGATCGGCACGCATGCCTTGATCCAGGAGGCCGTGTCGTTCAAGAACTTGGGGCTGGTGGTGGTGGACGAGCAGCATCGCTTCGGCGTGTTGCAGCGAACGGCGCTGCGGCAAAAGGGCGGCGCGCTCAATCCGCACACGTTGGTGATGACGGCGACGCCCATCCCGCGCACGCTGGCGCTCACGTTGTATGGCGACCTGGACAACACGGTGCTCGACGAGATGCCGCCGGGCCGCCAGCCGATCGAGACGCACTGGTTCACCCCTGCTGAACGGGAGCGCGCGTATCGCTTTGTGCAATACCAGGTGGAGCAAGGCCGGCAAGCCTTCATCATCTGCCCGCTGGTCGAAGAGTCGGACAAAGTCGAGGCCAAGGCGGCGGTCGAAGAATACGAACGCCTGCAGCGCGAGGTGTTCCCCACGCTCAAGCTGGGCTTGCTGCACGGCAAGATGAAGCCGGCGGAGAAAGAGCAAGCGATGCGCGCCTTCGCCAACGGCGAGACGCATATCCTCGTCTCCACCTCGGTCGTCGAGGTGGGCATTGACGTGCCGAACGCGACGGTCATGTTGATCGAGGGCGCGAACCGCTTCGGCCTGGCGCAACTACACCAGTTCCGCGGGCGCGTTGGCCGCGGCGAGCACAAGTCCTACTGCATGCTGATCGCCGACAGCAGCTCGGCAGTGAGCGACCAGCGCCTGCAGGCGATCGTGAACACGCAAGACGGCTTCAAGCTGGCCGAGATTGACTTGGAGATTCGCGGCCCGGGCGAGTTCTTCGGCACGCGCCAGAGCGGTGATCCCGAGCTGAAGCTGGTCAGCGTGAGCGACCGCGACCTGCTGGACGCAGCCCGCACGCAAGCAGAGAAGCTGCTGGAGCGAGATCCAGAGTTGGCCAATCACCCCCTGCTGGCCGAGAAGGTGTCCGAATTCTGGAAGCATCGTGAGGCGGTCGGCGATGCAAGCTAAGGCTGCTTGCCGGGCATCTCGCGCGCGAACCCCGACGCGCAGCGAACGCTGGCGATCTGAAATACCGAACCACGACACCACGCCCCGATCATGACCATCGCGCTTTACCCCGGCACGTTCGATCCCTTTCACAACGGGCATCTCGATATCGCCCAGCGCGCGCTGGCGCTGTTCGACGAGCTAATCATCGGCGTCTATGACCAGCCGGACAAGAAGCTGCTCTTCTCGCACGAGGAGCGCATCGCGTTGGTGCGCGAGGTGCTGCGCGATCTGGGCGTGGACGGGCGGGCGCACGTCGCCGGCTACAGCGGCCTCACGGTGAACTTCGCCCGGAAGGTCGGCGCGTCGGTGCTCATCCGCGGCCTGCGCAACAGCGTGGACTTCAACTTCGAGCTGCAACAGGCGCAAACCAACCACTGGCTGGCCGCAGACATCGAGGTGATCTGCCTATTCGCCAACGCGCCGAACCACTTCTTGAGCGCGACATTGATCCGGCAGATCGCCACGCTGGGCGGCGACGTAACGGCGCTCGTGCCGGCCTGCGTGGCGCGCGCATTAAGGCAACTTAAATAAATCGCCATTCTCCAATATACTTATCACCATGGACATTCAACACCTGCTTGGAAGACTGGAAGCCATCCTGCTGGAGGCGCGCCGCGTGCCCGGCACGAAGATGAAACTCGTGGACGCCGACCGCTGCTTTCAGTTGATTGACCAGATGGTGTTGGCCATTCCCGAGGAGATCAAGAAGGCGCAGCGCATCCAACAGGAGCACGACCGGATCATCGCACAGGCCAAAGAGGAAGCCGAGCGCATCAAGGAGATGGCGCGCGAGGAGGCCAGCCGGCTGGCCGACGACACCGCTATCATCGCCATCGCGCAGAACCGCGCCCAAGCCATCGAGGAACGCGCCCGCCGCGAGGTGGACCGCATGCGCTCGGAGGCGGACGCCTACGCCCTTGAGACGCTGATGCGCCTGCGCGAAGAACTCGACCACACCATGGCCGTCGTCTCCAACGGCATCGCCAAGCTGGAGCGCGACCGGGCCGAGCGGCTGAAGGCGCTGGAGGGCAACGCCGAGGCGCCGCTGGCCGATGCACGGCCTGCGCAAACATCACAGCCGCAGACCGGCAACTAGACCGCGCACGCCAAGCGATATGTCCGGCTTTACTCCGCCGGCAGCCGAGCCGGCAACTTCCCCATTTGCCACGTGAGCGATCGCGCCGAGAAAGTCTGCGCGGCGCTAATCGTCGCTGCGTCGTTCCTCCTCTTCAGCCTCTACAGCATCCTCACCCCGCTCTTCGAAGCATCGGACGAGCTGTGGCACTATCCGATGGTGCAGCACCTGGCGACGGGCGGCGGCTTGCCCGTGCAGCGCGCCGGCCAGACCGATGCCGAAGCCCCGTGGCGGCAAGAGGGCAGCCAGCCCCCGCTCTACTATTGGATCGCCGCCGCGTTCAGCGCGCCGTTCGATTCGTCCAACTGGCGCGAAATCCGGCGCATCAACCCGCACGGCGACATGGGCGTGCCCACGCGCGATGGCAACGCCAACGTCGTCTTGCACACGCCGGCCGAGGCCTGGCCCTGGGAGCGCGCTGTGCTGGCCGTCCGCGCCGCCCGGCTCGCCTCGATCCTGATGAGCACGGCGACGGTTTTCTTCACCTACCTCGTCGCACGCGAGCTCTTTCAAGACGACGCACGACGCACGACGCACGACGCAGGACGTAGGCCGCACGACACAACATTCCTGCGCCTAGCGCCTCCCGCCATCGTCGCCTGCACACCGATGTTCGCCTTCATCAGCGGCGCGATCAACAACGACAACGCCGCCGTCCTGTTCAGCACGGCCGGCGTGTGGTGGGCATTGCGGCTGATGCGGCTCGGCGATCTCTCGATCAGGAGCGCCGCAATCGCCGGTGCGATCGCCGGGCTGGGCGCGCTGAGCAAGAGTAGCGCATTGGGGTTGGTAGGCCTGTTTGGACTTGCCGGCTTGCTGACCGCTTTTGACGCAGGACGCAAGACGCAAGGCGCATTTCGATCCTTCATCTTTCATCTTTCATCTTTCATCTTCGTCATGTTCGTCATGCTCGCCGTCGCGCTGCTGATTAGCGGCTGGTGGTTCATCCGCAACCAGCAGTTGTATGGCGACCTGCTGGGCTGGAACGCCTTTCTCGATGTCGTCGGGCGGCGCGACTCGCCGGCCTCGCTGGCGCAACTATGGAGCGAGCGCGAGGGCTTCGTGTGGGCCTACTGGGGCGTGTTCGGCGCGATGAACGTGATCATGCCGCCGTGGGTCTACGATGCGCTGAACGGGCTTGCGGCACTGGCGGTCGTTGGGCTCGTCTTGCGTCTTGCGTCTGCCGTCATGGGCAAAGCGCCGCTGACGCAAGACGCAAGACGCAAGATTCTCCTCTGCATCTTCTGGGTCGCGCTCGTCTTCATCGCGCTGTTGCGATGGACCTCGCTCACGCCGGCCTCGCAGGGACGGCTGATGTTCCCGTGCATCGCCGTGATCTCGGCAGGGCTGGCCTACGGCTGGTGGTCGCTCCACCGCTACGTGCTGATCGGCGCATGCGCCGCGTTGGCTGTGCTGGCGATCGTCGCGCCGTTCGCGTTCATCGCGCCGGCTTATGCCCAGCCCCCCGACCGCTGGACGCAGCGTTTGCCGGTCGCCGTGAAAGCCGAATTCGGCGGCGCATTGCGCCTTGAGGAAGCAGGCTTCGACGCGCCCGGCGATCTACAACCCGGCGACGAAGCCACGCTGCATCTGAACTGGGCGCTGACGCAACCGGTGACGCGCAACTACAGCGTCTTCGTCCACCTGATTGATGAGCACGATGTCATCGTCGCCCAGCGCGACATGTATCCCGGCCAGGGCAGCCTGGCGCTGAGCGAGCAGCCGGCCGGCCGGCTGTGGAGCGACCGCTACACGCTGCGCCTCTCGCCGCTCACGCCGGCGCCGAAGCAACTGCGCTGGGCCGTCGGCCTATACGATCACGCGACCGGCGAGCGGTTGCCGCTGGCCAACGGCGACGACCGCGCGATCTTCGGCGCGCTCGAATTGGGCAGCCGCACAGACGAGGCGCCGCTGCTGCGCTACGCAAATGGGCTGGAGTTGCTCGGCTATGCGCTCGACCCGTCCGTCCTGGCGCCCGGCGAGACGCTCACCATCACGACGCGCTGGCGCGCCGTGCGCCCGCTGCCGCGCGACCTGAACGTGTCGCTGCAACTGCTGGACGAAGGCGCCAACAAGATCGCGCAGCAAGACCTAGGGCAACCGCTCACGCAGTGGCCGGCGGGCGAGACGATCACGCTGACCCACACGCTGGCGGTGAGCCGCGACGCGACGCCAGGGGTGTATCGGCTGCTGCTGGTGTGGTATGCGCCGGACGATTTCACGCGCCTGCCGGCCTACGATGCACAAGGCCAATTCGCCGGCGATCAGATCACGCTGACGCGCCTGCGCGTGCAGTAGCGGCGCGTCGTCACCGTCATCCAACCCTCACCATGCCACCATGACCAAAGTCATGGTGGGCGATCTATCTTCAAGCACAGCCACAACCTATCTCTCTGCACTTCGATCCTTGGGGATCGCGCCCTATCCTGTATTCGAGTGAATTTAGCGACGCAACAGGAGGCCCAATGGAAGCCTTAGCAATCGAAGTGAAAGGAGTAAGCGCACACTACGGCGCAGGCCGGCGGCGCGTCGAGGCGCTGAAGGACGTGAGCGTCGAGGTGCGCCGGGGCGAGATCTTCGGCCTGCTGGGGCCGAACGGCGCCGGCAAGACCACGCTGCTGTCGTGCATCGAGGGCCTGCACCGGCTCGACCGCGGGAGCATCTGCGTAGCAGGCATTGACGTGCTGCACAACTCGAGGCCGGCCAAGCGCAAGCTCGGCGTCCAGCTCCAAAGCACTGCGCTCATGGAAGGGCTGACGGCACTGGAATTGCTCAAAGCCTACGCCGCGCTCTATGAGGTCTATCCGACGCGCGCAGCGTTGATGGCGCTGCTGGCGCGCTTCGGCTTGGCCGAACAGGCGCACAAGCGCGCCAAGCAGATGTCCGGCGGGCAACAGCAACGCCTGGCGCTGGCGATCGCACTGGTTACGGATCCGCAGATCGTGCTTCTCGACGAGCCAACTTCGGCGCTAGATCCGCACGCACGCCGCGCGCTGTGGGAGATGATTCACGCCATTCATGAAGAGGGGCGCACAATCATCATCACCACGCACAACATGGACGAAGCCGAGTCACTCTGCAGTCGGGTCGCCATTATGGACGCGGGGCGCATCGTCGCATGCGACACGCCAAGCCAACTCATCGCCTCCACGGGCGCGCGGCCGGTGTTGCGCGCAGCGATCGAACTGCCGCCGGACGACGTCCAACCGCTTGCAGGTGCCGTGCAGATGCGACGCGCCGGCGAGTACCTCGAAGTAGAGACGGTGGATCCAACGGCAACGCTGCAATCGCTGTATGAACTGGCAGCGCGACACAGTCGAGCCGTGCGCGACATTGTCGTCCGCCAGCCCAACCTCGAAGCGGGACTGAACCTACCCGAGGAGTGAAGCCTATGCAACAGATGCGGGTGGAACGGTTAGGGCATTCGAGCAAAGGCGAGGCGCTCGACGTATTTACCCAGGCATTCGCAGAGCGTCCGTTGATCCCAGCCATTGGCTCGCGGACGAAGGATGTTCAGCGCGTGTTGAGCGCCTTTCTGGATTTCTTCGGTGGAACGAAGCAGGCCCAATGGCACGGAATTCGGGAAGGTAACAGGCTCGTGTGCGCTGCTTTATCGGTGGACGCATCGGAAGAACCTTCTCCATTCGCGTTGTTTCGGTTTATCTTTGCTCTCTCGCAGGCAATCGGATGTCGCGCCGCGAGAGAGCTCGAAGTAGTGCACAAAGAAGCGCCCAAGCACGCGGGCCGTTACCTGGAGCTCGTGCTTCTGGGAACATCGCCAGAACATCAAGGGCGAGGCTTTGGACGCAAGGTGCTGAGGTCTCTGATCGAGACGGCAAAGAAACAAGGCTTCGATGGAGTGATCTTAGTTGCGGATCGCGACACGCCTGCCTTTCGGTTCTATCTGAAAGAAGGATTCCAGGTTGACAAGGAGTTTACAGTAGGCGAAACCGCGCTATGCTGGATGCGATATGAAGGAAAGCAGTGAGGTTCACGCTGAGGTCGAACCCGAGTCGAGATGAAGGCGATCTTCGCTAGGTTGCGCAACGCGCTGGACATCGGTCAGAATGCGCCGGATCTGCCCATGCCCAACCGCATCTACACGCCATACGTGTGGTTCTGGCATGTCGTCACGGCCTTGATCTATTTGGGATTCGCCATCGGCACGATCTGGCAGGAACGCGCGGCGTTGAGCTGGCGCGTCGGCCTTGTCGTGTTGTTGCTCATGGTGCAACTCGGCGTGTACCTGCGGCTGTATGTGTTCAACACGCGCTGGCCGGTCCCGCTCTGGCAACAGGCGATCTACTTCGGCGGCGGCATCGCGGCCTGGCTCATCCAGGTGCAGCTCTTCCCACACTTCACTGGCTTGATCTTCATGTTCTTCGGCCAAGCCTTCGGCCTGCTGCCGCCGCTGCCCGCCATCATCACCGTCACCGCGGTCATCTTGCTATTCGTTCTGCAAACATCCGGCTGGCGGCTGGACGATCTCGACCTAAACGCGGTGACCTCCATGGGCGGCCTGTGGCTGTTCGCGGTTCCCGTTTACCTGCTCCTGTACTACGCGATGCGCACCAGCAGCGAGCGCGGCCGGCTGATCGCGGAACTCGAAGCGGCGCGCCGGGAGCTGGAGCGCAGCCGACAGCGCGATGTGGAGCTGGCGGTGCTGCGCGAACGCGAGCGCATCGCGCGCGACATGCACGATAGCTTGGGCCACGCGCTGGTCGCCTTGAGCGTGCAACTGGAAGCAGCGCAGCGCTTGTATCGCGTCAACGTGCAAAGCGCCGACGAGCACATGGAGGCGATGAAGGCGCTGGTGCGCGAAAGCATGGCGACGCTGCGCCGCACGATCGCCGGCCTGCGCACGCCGGTGCTGGGCGACCGGCCGCTGCGCCTTGCTTTGCAGGAGCACTGCCTGGGTGTCAGCCAGCGCACAGGCATGGCGATCGCATGCCGGGTGGACGAAGCCGCCGACCGATTACCGCCGGCGCTGGCAGAGACGCTCTGGGCAGTGGCGCAGGAGGCGCTGACCAACGTGGAGAAGCATGCGCAAGCGCGACGCGTCGAGGTCACGCTCAAGGTCGCCGAGGACGAGGTGCGCCTGCGCGTGCAAGACGACGGCGTGGGTCTGCCGCCCGACGCGCTCAGCCGCGCCGGCCGCTATGGCCTGCGCGGCATGCGCGAGCGCATCGAAGGCGTTGGCGGGGCGCTCGAAATCCATCCGCCTAGGGTGGCCGGTGCTCGACAAACCAGCGGCGCTATCATCGAAGCGCGAGCGCCGTTAATTTCGGGCTAACGCGTGGCCGATAGGCTATTGGCTCATGGGCAAACCACAATCACCCAACTCGCGCCGGCCGTTGCGCTTCGATCCCGCCTGGCTTGGCGCGCTCGGCATGCTTGGGCTCCTCGGCTTCATACCCGGGTTAGAGCCGTTGCGCTTGCTGTTCCTTCTGAGCCTGCTCAGCTGCTCGCACCGCTCTTGCGAAGGCGCAGCGCTCCGGATCGAACCGCGGCTCAGTCGCAACCGGAGGTGCCATTGAACGGCCCAGCGCAGCGCGGCGGCATAGCCGTGTTCATGGCCAAGGTCTATGCGTCTTACATGCTGGCTTTCCTTAACCCAATTCAATTGGTCCAGATGGTGATGCAGGGCTTCGGCCAACTGGTTGCACTCGTCCGAACACGCGGCGCGCCGCCCGATACGACGTATGCGCAGAAAACGCGCTACACGCTACCGGTTCGCGGCGAATGGTTTGTCTATAACGGCGGCGTCACGCCGGAAACGTCGCACTCGTGGGACGTAGTGGCGCAGCGATACGCCTACGACTTTGTCATCACCGATGCGTCGCTCATGCGCCATCGCGGAGATGGCAACGTGCTCGAAGATTACTTCTGCTACGGCAGCGAAGTGCTGTCACCCGCTGACGGCGAAGTGATCTCGGTGCGCGACGGCATACGAGATGCACCCCGCCCCGGCAGCGGTTGGCTGGACTTTCTGGCGCTGGACTTTCGCGGCAACCACGTGGTCATCAAGCATGCTGAGGGCGAATACAGCTTCCTGGCGCACTTGATCCCCGGCTCGATCTGCATGCGCAAGGGTGACCGCGTGCAGCGCGGCGCCGTGATCGGACGATGCGGCAACAGCAGCCACTCGACCGAGCCACATCTCCACTTTCACGTGCAGGATCACGCCAACGTCTGGATCACAGCCGGCGTCCCAGTCAAATTCGATAGCGTCGTGATCGCGGACGCGCCGCAGCCGCCCATACATCTGGTACGCGGGACGCACGTGTCGCCGCGCGCGTGCGAGACAATCACAGCATGAGCGACCACGACATCTCCATCCTCCTCGTCGAAGACCAGACGCTGATGCGCCAGGGGCTGAGGACGATCCTGAACCTGGAGGCCGGCCTGCGCGTCGTCGGCGAGGCCAGCGACGGCGAAGCCGGCGTGGGCGAGGCGCTGCGTCTGCGCCCCGACGTGATCCTGATGGACGTGCAGATGCCCAAGATGAACGGCGTGGACGCCACGCGCGCCATTGTCTCGACCTGGCCGGAAGCGAAGGTGATCGTGCTCACCACGTTCAACTTCGACGACTACGTGTTCCAGAGCGTGCGCGCCGGCGCGATGGGTTATCTGCTGAAGGACGCCCCGGCCGAGACGCTGATCCAGACCATCCGGCGGGTGCACGCCGGCGAGGTCTTCATCCAGCCGGAGGTGGCTTCGCGCGCGCTGCGCGAGCTGGCTGCCGGTGGGCCGCGCGCCGAACCTCAGTCGTTCGATCTATCCGAGCGCGAGCGCGAAGTGTTGGTGTTGTTGGCGCAAGGGCTGAGCAACCGCGAGATCGCCGCGCGCCTATTCATCACGGAAGGCACCGTGAAGAACCACGTCTCGAACATCCTGGCCAAACTTCAGGCCGAGAACCGCACCCAGGCCGCCGAAATCGCGCGCCGGCGCGGACTGACGCCGCCTTGAGCAGCACAGCAGGCCAACAGCACACGCTTCGAACGGGCGCAGACCGACGCCAAAATCGTGTATAACCTGCGACGTGCGCCAGATCACCCGATGTCTCTAGTGGCACGCTAGCTGAGGAGAATACGACTATGAACCCCTATGAAATGAACCGAGCCGCTGCGACGCCCGCTGCCGTTGCAGACCCCGCCGTCGAACGCGCCTTCATCACCCGCGTGTATGGGTGGATGGCGATCGCCTTGGCCATCACCGGCCTGGTCGCCACGGCGACCGCATCCGATCCGGCGCTGATGGCGTGGATCTTCGATACGCCGCTGGCCGTCTTTGGCATCGTCATCGTCCAATTGATCATCGTGGTGGTGTTGAGCGCAGCGGTCCACCGGCTCAGCACCGGCGTCGCCACCGGCCTGTTCATCGCCTACGCTGCGCTCACCGGCTTCACGTTCTCGACGCTGTTCTACGTGTACACCGCCGAGTCCATCGGCGTGGTGTTCTTCATCACCGCCGGCACGTTCGCGCTGGTCAGCCTGTATGGCTTCACCACCAAGACCGACCTGACGCGGGTCGGCAACCTGGCGTTCATGGGGCTGATCGGCATCCTCCTCGCCTCGCTGATCAACTTCTTCCTGCGCAGCGAGGCGATCTACTGGATCGTCACCTACGTCGGCGTGCTGGTGTTCGTCGGGCTGATCGCCTCCAACACGCAGCGCATCAAGCGCATGGCCTACGGCCTGGGCGACGACGGCGAGCTGCGCAGCAAAGCCTCGGTAGTCGGCGCGTTGTCGCTCTACCTGAGCTTCATCAACCTCTTCCTGTCGCTGCTGCGCATCTTCGGCAACCGCAAGTAGCCGCGCGGGAGAAGCCGGCTTCAATCGCCGCTGGCGCTCCTGACCGCAGCCGCGAACCGCTCGAGTGAGGCACGGCCATGCACGCGGATGCGCCGCCACGTCATGGCGTTGGCCAGCGTGTGGACCGAGCCGTGCTCGGTGGTCACCGCCGCCCAGGTGTGCACCGAGCGCAGCATACGAATCACGGCAGCATCGTAGCGGCCGGAGGGATAGCAGAAGAAGCGCGGCCGCTTGCCGGTGTGCGCCGTGATCTGCTCGATCGGCCCCAGGATCTCCCATACCAGAAACTGAAAGTCGCGGTTGCGCAGGTCGCGATGCGTGCGGGCGTGTGATTCGATGTCCATCCCCGCCGCCGACATCTCCTTCACCATCTCCCACGTCAGGTGGTTGGGGTTGCCGAAGTTGATGAAGTCGGTGGTGATGAAGAACGTGCCGCGCATGCCGTATTTCCGCAGCAGCGGGAAGGCATGTTCGTAGTGGTCGCGATAGCCGTCGTCGAAGGTGAGCACGACCGGCTTGGGCGGCAGCGACCGGCCCAGCGTCAGATGCGCATACAAGTCGTATAGGCTGATGGTGGTGTAGCCGTTCTCCGCCAAATACTGGAGCTGCCGCTCGAAGTCCTGCGGCGTCACCGAGAGGTCAATGCGATAGCGGTCGGCGCCGGGCGGCGGCTCGGAGATGTAGTGATACATCAAGATCGGCACGCGCGCCGAAGCCGGCACGCGGACGGGCGTTGCCGTCGCTGTGGGAGCAGGCGTGGGCGTTGGACGAGGGGGCGCAGTCGCCGGCGGTTGATCCTCGGGCGGCAACTTAGCGTCGCCGAAGGCCGGACGACCCGAAGACAGCTCGACCAAAATGAATGCAAGCGACAAGACGACGACGAGCGCGACGCGAGCGAGATGGGACATGATGCAGTTGACCGCGCAATTGTAGCGGGTATGCCGCCCGCAGGCGCTATCATTCTCGCCATGAGACTGGCAAACCAGATCGCATCCGCCGCGTTCATGCTCGTCGCGATGGCTGCGCTGATTGCGTGCGCGCCGGCTTCCGGTCCCCAAGCCCCGGCGTTCACGCCCCTACCCTACGCCGACGACTTCAGCAACCCGAACAGCGGCTGGCAAACTCTCTCCGACCTCAACGCCGACGTGAAGTACGACGCCGGCGGGCTGCGCATCATCGTCAAGCTGGAGAACCTGACGCAGTGGAGCGCTGCCGGCAAGAACTTCAAGGATGCGGTCTTCGAGGTGGACGCCCGGCCCAACGGCGGCCCGACTGACAACGGCTTCGGCGTGCTCTTCCGCATGCAAGACCGCAAGAACTTCTACCACTTCGAGATTTCGTCAGACGGCTACTGGCGTGCCGGCTACATGAAGGACGGCGACTGGGAGAACTGGGACGACTGGCAACCGCATCCGGCCATCAAGCTGGGCGGCGAAACCAACCGCATCAAGGTAGTGATGCGCGGCAACGAACTATCGTTCTTCGTGAACGACCAACTGATTTCGTCCAAACAGGACGACACCTTCGCCAGCGGCGACATCGGCGTGTTCGCGCTTACGCTAATTGATAAGCCCGGCACCGACGTGACGTTCGATAACGTGCGCGTTACTGCGGTGGAATAGGGGCGGCCCGGTGTGGCCGCCCATTCGTGCGCGGGGCAGGCACATCGGCCTGCCCCTACGAGGATGCACCTACACCAACAGCCGGAACGGCCGGGTCATGAAGCCGTAATAACTCTGCCAGCCCGGCGGGCGCTTCACCATCGAGTAATCGCCGGAGAACAACAGCGTGCCCGATAGGCCGTCTTCGCTCAGCCACTTGGACGGCATCTGCGGCAGATAGGCGACGTGCTCGCCCTCCCAGGCCGGCTCGTAGTGCACCAGTGCCCACGGCCCCCACGGCGCCGGCCCCTCGTAAATCTGCAGCTCGCGCTGGCGATGCCAGTGCCGGCGGGCGAAGTCGCGCGGCATGGCAAACGAATGCGGCACCACGTCGCTGCCGAACATGAGGAAGAAGCGCTTCAGACCGGCGTTGTAGGTCATGGTGGGATGGCCGACGTGGCCCGGATCGCTCAAGATGGGCCGCGCAGCGCATTCGTCCGGCGTCCATTGCGGGTTATCGGCATCGCGCCCGCCGAGGTAGAACTCCCAGGCGCTGCGATCGAGCACGCGATCCTTCGGCACGCGCGCCAGGAAGACGTGGTTGCCGTTCTCCCAGTTCTCGTCGTTGGAGATGGCGTAGACGTAGTCACCCAGCCAGTCCGGCACGCCGGTGTAGCCGGGGCCGAACCCCACGAAGGCCAGGCCGGCGAACTTCGGTCCGAGGAAGTAGGGAGTATCGGCGTCCGGGATGTTGTGCCAGGTCTGGCCGTAGTCGTCGGAGTACATCAGCGCGGCCACGCCGCCATGGATGGACATCGCGTTGATGAAGTAGCCGTCGTGTGGCTCGCGGATCGGCATTTCGCGGATGCCGCGGATCTCGAACACCTCTTTGCCCGGATCGGAGAAGTTGTAGTCGTATGCGGCCACGTAGAGCCGCGAGCCGACGGCCAGCGCGCCGTCCACGTAGCGCAGCTTGTCAATCGAATAGCGCTTCAGGCCGGGGAACTGGCTGACCAGCTCGACGGTGTGGTTCGGCGGGATGCCGGTCACGCGCAGCAGGTTGGCGAAGTTGAACGGGCTGCCGAAGTTGGCGCCGTCGTCGTCCACGCAGTAGATCGCGTCGTCGTCCGCCCACGTCCACCAGTGCATGTCGCTGCCGGTGCCGGGATACTTGGACGCCGGCGCGGTCCATTCGAAGCCGCGCACGATCTGGCTGGGTGGGTAATACAGCCGCCGGGCAGGCGGCGCAAGGAATCGGTCGTAGTCGTAGTAGCTCATAGATACAAGTGACGATTGAGAGCCGGCAGCGACGGGCGTTCACCCCTTGACGCCGGTGAAGACTTGGCCTTGCATGAACCAGCGCTGCGCCAAGAAGAACGTGACCACGCAGGGGATCATGGAAAGCGTCGCAGCGGCCATGAGCAAGTGCTGCTCCGGCCGGGTGCGCATGCTGCCCTGCAGGTAGCGCAACGCCACCGGCAAGGTGTATTTCTCGCTGTCGCTGAGATAGATGAGCGGCCCGAGGAAGTTGTTCCACGCGCCGAGGAAGGTGTAGAGCGCGACGGCGATGATCGCCGGCCAGGCCAACGGCATCACGATTTGCGCGTAGATGCGCAGAAACCCTGCCCCATCTATGCGCGCCGCGTCCTCCAACTCGCGCGGGATGGTGAGGAAGAACTGGCGCAACAAGAAGATGGAGAACGCGCTGCCGAAGAACGACGGCACGATGAGCGGGTTGTAGGTGTTGATCCACTGCAAGCGCTGGAAGAGCACGAACTGCGGGATGATCAACACCACCCCCGGCAACAGCAGCGTGCTGAGCAAGATCAGGAAGATCACGTCCCGCCCCGGCATGCGCAAGCGCGCGAAGCCATAGGCGGCCAGCGAACTCGACAACACCGTGCCGATGATGACCATCGTCGTGACGAACACCGAGTTGAGCGTGTAGAGCGCGATGGGGAAGCGCTCGAACAACTCGGCGTAATTCTGGAATTGGGGCGGCGACGGAATCCACACCGGCGGATACTTCATGGTGTCGGCGCTCGTCTTCAGCGAGGTGGTGATCTGCCAGAACAGCGGCGTCAGGAAGAGCAGCGCGCCGACCGACAACACGATGTAGGTGACGGCGGCTTTGATCCAAGCGCGCCGCTTGCGGTCGAGCAACGGCGCGCGCCCATGCGGCAGTGCAGTCGCGCTCATCGTTCGCCCCTCCTTTCTGCCTCGAAGTGCACCCACAGCGGGCTGAGCTTGAAGATCAGCGCCGTGACGACCAGCGAGACCAGGAACAGCAGCCAGCTCATGGCCGAGGCATGCCCGACCTTCAGATAGCTGAAGGCGTTGTTATACATGTAGAGCACGTAGCTCAGCGTGGCCAGGTCAGGCCCGCCGCCGGTCATCATCAGCGGCTCGGTGAAGAGCTGCGTGGCGAACAGGATGTTAATGACCAGGTTGTACAGCATGATTGGGCTGAGCATGGGCAGCGTGATGTGCCACAGCCGCGCCCACGTCCCCGCGCCGTCCACCTCCGCCGCCTCGTATAGTTCGGTCGGGATGCCCTGCAACCCGCTCAGCCAGATCGGCAGATACCAGCCCACGCTCCACAGCGACATCAGCATGATGGAGAACAGCGCCCAGTTTCGGTCGCGCAGCCAGTTCGGCCCTTGGATGCCGAGGAAGCCCAACCCGATGTTGAGCAGGCCGGAGCGATAGTTGAAGATCCAGATCCACAGCATCACCACGCCCACGCCGGAGAGCACCGCCGGCAGGTAATACACCGTGCGGAAGGCTGCCATCCCGCGCAGGTTCTGATTCATGATCAGCGCAAGGGCCAGCGAGCTGACGATCCAGGCCGGCACGATCACGATGGCGTAGGTGAGCGTCACGCGCACGGCTTGCCAGAAGAAGCGGTCGGAGAACAGCGACTGGTAGTTGGCCAGCCCGACGAAATTCGGCACGCCGGCCAGGCTGTAATCGGTCATGCTGAGGTAGGCCGAGGCGAGGAGCGGCAGGGCCGAGAAGGCCAGGAAGCCGAAGACGGCCGGCGCGATGAACAGCGCACAGGCGATCGCTTCGCGACGCTGCAACGTCAGCCGCCAGCGGCGCCTCGCACGCGTGCTCGATTGGGTCAGGGCGTTCGCGGTCATGGTCGCGGGTGTCAGAAATGGCCGGAGAAACCAGGTTTCTTCGAGAAACCTGGTTTCTCGACCGTCAAACCGTTCACTCGATGCCGAACTTCTTCATCTCCTCGCGCTGGGCGGCGAAGTAGGGGATGCCCTCCGAGTCGAGATACGCGACGGCCTCCTCCGGCTTCATCTCGCCCTTGCGCAGCTTCTCGATCGTGGGATCGAGGAACTTGCTGGGGAACTCCCAGAGGTTCAGGTTGAGCGGGTACGGCGTGTACATCGGCCCGGGCAACGCCGCCGCGCGCACGCGCGCGTCGTAGCCCTGCGGCGCCCACTCCGGCTTCAGCACCGCGTCCGACATGGCCACCTCCTTCAACACCGGCGTCTCGTAGGCGCCGCGGCCGATAATGGTCGCGCCCTCTTTGTCGGCCGTGAGGAAGCGCGCGAACGCCCAGGCCAGGTCGGGGTTCTTGGTGGCGGCGGCGATGGCGTTGGTGGACAGCATGGTGTTCAACGCCGGCCGGTAATCGGCGCGCATCTTGGGGATGAGCGCCATGCCGTAGTTGAACTGCAAGTCGCGGAACGACCAGCCGGCGTCCCAGTCGCCGCCGGAGAACATGGCCACCTTGCCCGCGCCGAAGCCGCCGGCGTAGACCTGATACGTGGCGTTCTCGTCCGGCGTGATTTGCGACTTGTCCACGACCGAGGTCTCGTAGTACAGGCGCATCACGTTCAGGCCGACCGGCGAATCGAAGGCGGTCTTCGCGGGGAACACCTGCGGCACGGCCCAGAAGTCGTCCGGCTTTTGCAGCCACCACAGCCAGCCGACGTTATCGAACGTGGTGCCGAACTGCAGGCCGTACTGCCCCTGTTCGGGCTTGGTCAGGCGCTTGGCCGCCTCGCGCGCGTCGTCCCATGTCCAGTCGTCGGTCGGGTACGGCTCGCCAGCAGCGTCGAAGATGTCTTTGTTGTAATACAGAATCGGCACCCACGTGCCCATGATCAGGGCGTGCATGCGGCTCGTGCCGTATTTGGCCTGCACGGCGTCGGTCATGTCGGTGATGAACAGATCGGGTTTGCTCAGCACCGGGTCGGCCTTGAAGTAGTCGCTGAAGTCAAGCAACTGCTTCTCGAGCGCGTAGCGCAGCAGGCTGAAGTCGCCGTAGATCACGTCGGGCGGCTGACCGGCTGCCATGGTCGCGGCGACCTTCTGGTACATCTCGTCGTAGGGCAGCACGCTGAGCTTGACCTTGGCGCCGGGGTTGGCCTGCTCGAAAGCGCGCACGGCTTCTTCGCGCGACTGGTTTGCCGGACCGAGGTCATAGTGCATATACTCGATCTGTCCCGTCAGACCGGCAGCGGTTGATGGGGCGGTAGTCGGGACGTCGGCAGCCTGTGTGTCGGACGGCGCTGCCGGCGCCCCCGGCTGAGCCGCCGGCGCGCACGCAGCAAGCGTCGCCGCGCTGGCGGTCGCAAAGGCGGAGAGCTGTAAGAACCTCCGCCGCGTGATGAGTTTGCTTTTCATGTTCGCTTCCTCCCAGAACAGATTCCCGATCGGTGTAGAGGATCGCTGCGGAGAGCGACCTCTACGGGTTGCGGAGCGCGATCGCCACAGGCTGACCCCTACATCCCATTCGGAATCTGCTCTAACCCAGAATGCAGGTCGCTAGCAGACCGGCATCCGAAGTGAAGTTCACCCTTGCGCCCGATCCATCGGTCGGGCCGCGTCACGAATTCGATTTGCAACTCGCCTGCGATCACCTCCTTTACGCCGAGCGGCGCACGACGAGTTCGGTCGGCAACACCACATGCCGCGGTTGCACCTCGCCGCCGCTCAAATGGCCGAGCAGCATCTCGGCTGCCCGGCTGCCCATCTCGTGCGCGGGCAAGCGCACCGTGGTTAGCGCCGGCTCCACAAAGCTGGCGAAGTCGAAGTCGTCGAAGCCGGTGACGGCGATGTCGTCGGGGATGCGCAGGCCGCGCGCCCGAATGGCCTGCATCGCGCCCACGGCGAGCAGGTCGGTGGCCGCAGCGATCGCGGTCGGTCGTGCATCGCTCGCCTCCAGCATGCGCCCCACGGCCAGCGCGCCGCCTTCGTGTGTCCAGTCCGGGCTGCTGACGCCCATGATGTAAGCGTCGAGGCCGTAAGCGCGCATCGCCGACTCGTAGCCTCGGCGACGCTCGTCCACGGCCGGCCAGCGTTGCGTGCTGTCCAGGAAGGCGATGCGGCGATGGCCGCGCGCAATCAGGTGTTGCGTCACCGCGCGCCCGCCTTCGAAGTTGGCTGCGCACACGCTGTAGCCTCGGTCGCCCAGCGAGTCGCACTCAAGCATGACGAACACCGCGTGCGCCTCGATCAGCTCATTCAGTAGATGCGGGTTGCAAGCGTTCTCGCCATGCAGGAAGATCACCGCGCCGTCAATGCGCCGGGTCTGGAAGGGCGAGAGGATGTCATCGGCGCGCACCGGCTGGTCGCTGGGCAGCCATTCGATCAGCACGTCGTAGTCGCGCGCGCGGGCCATCTCGGCCAGGCCGGTCAACACCTCGCCGTAGAACGGGTCGGCCAGGCCGCGCGGGTTGGGGTCGGACACGATGAACCCGAGCGCCTGCGCCTGGCCCCGCCGCATGCGCTGCGCCACGCGGTTGGGGCGATAGTTGAGGCGCACGACGGCCTCCATCACGCGCGCCTGAATCTCCGGCCGCACGAAGGCCTTGCCGTTCAACACATTCGATACGGTCTGGATCGAGACGCCGGCCGTCTCGGCCACATCGCGCATCGTCGCCATCGCTCGATCAACTCCCTGCGAAGAACGCATCGTTGCCGAAGTGACGTGGGCGCGGCATCGTCACCCACAGAAAGCGCACCCGCTCGGTCAACACGGTCACCTTGAACGCCGTGCCCATCGTGAGCAGGATGAGATCGCCGGGCTTGACCGCAGCGATGTGCGTCTCGTTGAACATGGGCGGGTCGCGCCATTCCAGTTGCATCTCCCCTTCGATGACGTACCACACCTCGTCATTCCACAGATGCCACGCCTGCGACAAATCATCTTCGCGGCGCTTCTCCGAGAAGGCCGCCACGCAGCACGGCTCATCGAACTTGACGTCCTCCCACGAGGTGTAATGGCCGCCGTAGGCGTGATACTTCTGCAGCGCCTGTGGCTCGAAGCGAGCAATCTGAATCATGCGAAGCTCCTCTGCCGCAGCGCTTCCATGCGCGAGCGGCCTTTGACATCCGGGTTGGCCAGCGCGAGCGGCCATTCTCCGCGCAACACACGCACGGCCTCGTCCGCAGCCATGTGCCGCACGCGCGCATAGGCCGCATCGGAGCAGTAGGCCGCGTGCGGCGTGACGATGACGTTATCCAGCGCAAGCAACGGGTGGTCGCGAGGCAGCGGCTCGGTCGCGAACACGTCGAGCGCCGCGCCGGCGATGCGCCGCGCGCGCAGCGCCTCGACCAGCGCCGCCTCGTCCACCAGCGCGCCGCGGCTGGTGTTGATGAGGAAGGCGCCGGGCTTCATCAGGTCCAGTTGGCGCGCGCCGATCATGCCACGCGTGGCCGGCGAAAGCGGCGCGTGAAGCGAGACGTAGTCGCTCTCGCGCAACAAATCGTCCAGCGCAACCGGCGCCACGCCGTGCTGCGCAAACAGCCTTGCTTCGACGTATGGGTCATACGCGCAGATGCGCATGCCGAATGGTGCCAGCTTGTCCACCACGAGGCGGGCGATCCGGCCGAAGCCGACCAGGCCGAGCGTTTCGCCGCGCAAGCTGCCCATCGGCGTCAGCTCGGCTTCGAGCCGGCGCCCATCCGGCCACCAGCCGTTGCGCAGCTTGCGATCCAACGGGAACAGGCGGCGCGCGCAGGCCAGGATGAACATCACCACGTGGTTCGACACTTCATCGGCGCAGAAGCCGGGCGTGTGTGCGATGATGATGCCCTGCTCCGTCGCCGCCGGCAGGTCGTAGTGGTCAAGGCCGATGGTGTAGCCGACCACGGCCAGGCAGCGTGGCAGGCGCGCCAAGGTGCGCCGCGAGAAGGGCATGACCTCGCTCAGCACCAGGTCGGCATCGCGCGCAGCGGTGATGAGCGCATCCTCGTCGCTCGCGCCGGCGCAGACGAGTTCCGCGCCGACGGCAGCGAGCGCCGCGCGCTCAATCGGCAGCGCCGCATTCGGATCGGCTTCGGCATGGACGACCTTGAACATGTCACTGATACCGGCTGCTCTTACCCAGCGCGAGCGCCGGCTCCTCGCGCGTAATGACCTCCAGGAGCGCTGCGCGTCCGGCTTCGACCTCGGCGATGCACCGGCGGAGCGCAGGCGCGAGGTGTTCGGGTTTCTCCACGCGCTCGGTATATCCGCCCAGCCCGTCGGCCACCTTCGAGAAATTGCCGGATAGATAGCGCGCGCCGTACTTCTCGGTGGAGATGGGCAGGAATTTGTCGTAGCCGCCCATCAGCCCGTTGTTCATCACGATGGTCAGGATGGGGATGCGCAAGCGGACGGCCGTCTCGAAGTCCATGCCCACCATGCCGAACGCTGCGTCGCCCATCAGGTTCACGCACAAGCAATCCGGCCGCGCCAGCTTGGCGCCCATGGCCAAACCCAGCCCGGTGCCGAGCTGCGTGGTCTTGCCCCAGCCGATGTAGCCGTGGGGGATGACGGCCTCATAGAATGGCACCATCTGATCGCGCGGGTGGCCACTATCGTGCGTGACGATGGTGCGCGCGCGGTCCACCGCGCGCATCAGCTCCCAGATCACACGATACGGGCTGATCGGCGCATCATCGCAGGTCAGGCGCGGCCACCACGCCTTCATGAAGTCGGCTTTCACGGCGCGGATCGCTTCGACGATGTGCCGGCCGTCGCGCCGGCGTTCGGCGCCGAGCCGGCAACGCGCTTCCTCGATCATCTGGCGCAGCACCAACTTGGCGTCGCCGATCGCGCCGTAGCTGACGGCGTAGTCCTTGCTCAAGTCGGCTTCGCTGTTGGTCACCTGGGCGATAGTTTTGCCGGGCGGCAACTCGACGTTGTAGGTGGATCGGGTGAAGCTGGTGCCAACGCCAAAGACGAGATCCGCTCGGTCGAGAAAGTGATCCACCGTGCGCGGCCGCGAGCGACCGCCGGCTCCGAGCGCAAGCGGATGATCCTCCGGAAAGGCGCTCTTGCCGTTCAAGGTGGTCAACACCGGAGCCTGCACCAATTCGGCGAACTCGCGCAGTTCGGCGCACGCCTCGGCGTAGAACACGCCCTGCCCGGCTACGATCACCGGCGACTTGGCAGCGAGCAGCGCGCGCACCGCCTCGCGCACGTCGGCTGGGTCGCCCTGCGACCGGCGCGCGCGCACCGGCGCATATTGGCGACATGCCTCGCATACCGGCTCATCCATCACGTCAGTTGGAATCTCGAGCAGGACCGGGCCGGGCTTGCCGGAGCGCAGCAGCGTGAACGCGCGCCGCATCATATGTGGGATGCGGTCGGCCTGGTGCACGAATTCGGCCCACTTGGCGACGTTGGCGTAGCTATCCACGGCGCGGAAGTTGGGCGGCACGCCCTGCTCGGCGCGCTCATAGCCGCCGGGCAGGATCAGAATCGGGGAGGCGTCGCCGTAGGCCTGCGCCACGCCGGCGAAGGCGTTCTCGATTCCGCCGGCGTATTGCACCGCCGCCACGCCGATGCGCCGGCCGTTCGACACACGGCTGAAGCCGTCAGCGATGTTGATCGCGACGCGTTCGGTGCGCGCGATGATGGGACGAATATCGAGCGCTGCGGCCGCGTCTATAACGGCGTTGTCAGGGAAGCACATCAGATGCTCCACTCCCTCCGCCTTGAGAATCTGGGCGACGGCGTCTTTGCCTTTCAAGTCACACCTGCAGCTTTGAATCGTTATGCCTGTCGTAGAACGTTCAATTGAACGTTAAAGCATATTAATTGCCTCCGGTGCGCTTGTCAATCACTTATTGTCGAACTGACCCTCAGGCGCCGTGTGGATAGTAGCCGCAGGCTTCATGCCTGCGCGCCCACGCCCGCGCCGTGAAAGACAGCGCGGCCATGAATGAGCCGCGCTGAAAGCAGCGGGCGATGCGTGGTTCGTGTGGTAACCGCAGGCTTCACGCCTGCGGCCCGTGCGCGCTACCGCTCGTCCCCTGGCCCGGCGGCTTCGCGTCGGACTTTAGCCGTCATGCCCGCGGAGGCGCTAATCGTTGCTTGCGCGGGCATGACGTAGCTGCGGTTCCAGAACTAAACACGCTTTGACTGAGCAAGCGGGTTTAGCAGGGTGCGTTCGCGTATTGGGTCAAAATGTCGCGCGATAGAGCAGGGACGCCTCGCCGATCCGATAATGGGCGGCCATGAGTATTGCCTCCACCGATGCCACACTGGCGCGCCTCGCTGAGCGCGTGCAGGCCGACCCGCATTCGGCCGACTGGCAGACCTTCGCGCGCCGCGCCTGCGAACACTTTGGCCACTTGCGCGCGCTGCTGTTCGCCATCTACGGCCGGCGCGCCGACTTCGACCGATGCTTCGAAGACGTGCTCGCCACGGCCGCCGCAGCCTGGCTGGCGCGCCCGCCCGATCTGAAAGCGCTCGACGCCGAACGCGAGGCGAACCCGCGTTGGTTTCAATCGCACCAGATGCTCGGCGGCATCGCCTACGTGGACTTGTTCGCCGGGAATCTGGACGGCGTGCGCGCCAAAATCCCCTACTTCAAAGAACTGGGGCTGACCTACCTGCACCTCATGCCGCTGTTCAAGTGTCCGGCAGGCAACAGCGACGGCGGCTACGCGGTGAGCAGCTACCGCGAGGTGAACCCGGCGCTGGGGACGATGGATCAACTACGCGCGCTGGCCGGCGCACTGCGCCGCGAGGGCATCAGCCTGTGCCTAGACTTCATCTTCAACCACACGTCCGACGAACATGAGTGGGCGCGCCGCGCCATCGCCGGCGATCCCAAATACCGCGCGTTCTACCGCATCCTGCCCCGCCGCGAGGCCGACCTTTACGACCGCAACCTGCGCGAGATCTTCCCCGACCAGCACCCGGGGGCGTTCTCGCCGCTCTCGCGCTGGACGGGCGCGCCGGGCGACGACACGCATCCCGACGCCGAATGGGTATGGACGACATTCAACTCGTTCCAGTGGGACCTAAACTACGCCAACCCGGAGGTGTTCATCGCGATGGCCGAGGAGATGTTGTTCCTTGCCAACGCCGGCGTGGACGTGCTGCGCATGGACGCCGTGGCCTTCATCTGGAAGCAGCTCGGCACGAACTGCGAGAACCTGCCCGAGGCGCATCTGCTGATCCAGGCGTTCAACGCCGTGGCGCGCATCGCCGCGCCATCGCTGCTGTTCAAGTCCGAAGCCATCGTGCATCCCGACGACGTGGCGAAGTACATCCGGCCCGACGAATGCCAGCTCAGCTACAACCCGCTGCTGATGGCGCTGCTGTGGAACACGCTGGCCACGCGCGAGGTGAATCTATTGGCACAGGCCATCCGCACGCGCAGCCGCATCCATGCCGATTGCGCCTGGGTGAACTACGTGCGCTGCCACGATGACATCGGCTGGACGTTCAGCGACGAGGATGCCTGGCAGCTCGGCATCAAGGGCTTCGATCACCGCCAGTTCTTAAACGCGTTCTACACCGGCCGCTTCCCCGGCAGTTTCGCGCGCGGCCTGCCCTTCCAGGAGAACCCTAAGACGGGCGACTGTCGCATCAGCGGCACGTGCGCTTCGCTAGCCGGGCTGGAGGCGGCGCTGCAGGCCAACGACGCCGTGCTGATCGAGCTGGCCATCCGGCGCATTTTGCTCATCCACGGCGTCATCCTCAGCTACGGCGGCATCCCGCTGATCTACCTGGGCGACGAGATCGGGATGCTGAACGACTACGGCTACCGCGATGACCCGGCCAAAGCCGGCGACAGCCGCTGGGTGCACCGCCCGCGCATGGATTGGACGGCGGCGGCGCGACGCCACGACCCAAGCACGATCCAGGGGCGCATCTTCGGCGGCCTGAAGCGGCTGATCGCGCTGCGCAAGGCCGAGCC
>JANWYN010000032.1 GCA_025055235.1 Candidatus Roseilinea sp.
GGCCTGATCGAAGTGCGGCGTGAGGGGCGCTGGGCGTACTACCGGGTGAACAAGGCCTACCTGGCTCAGGTATATCCTGCGTTGTGCAGCCTGTTCGACCCGAATGCGGTGAGTGACGCGCGCGCCGCCTGTTGATCGTTCGTTGTAGAAGGAACTATGACTGATACCCCAAAGAAACGGGTGCTGATTCTGTGTACGGCCAACTCGGCGCGCAGCCAGATGGCCGAAGGCATCCTGCGCTGGCTGGGCGGCGACCGATATGAGGTCTTCAGCGCCGGCAGCAAAGCCACCTACGTCAATCCCTTTGCCATCCGCGTCATGGACGAGATCGGCGTGGACATCCGCAGCCAGTATTCGAAGACCTACGAGCAGTTCATCGGCCAACCCTTCGACGCCGTCATCACCGTGTGCGATGATGCTGCCGAAACGTGCCCCTTCTTGCCGGGTAACTACCGGCGCATTCATTGGAGCTTCCCCGACCCGGCTGCCGTGGTGGGCGATGAAGCTAAGCTTCAAGCCTTCCGCAAGGTGCGGGACGGGTTGATTGAGCGATTCAAGACATTCATCGAAATGAACCAGGAGGTTTCTCATGCCTAAGTCCAACGTGTTGTTCCTGTGCACCGGCAACTCGGCCCGCAGCCAGATGGCCGAAGCGTTCCTGCGTCACTATGCGAGCGATCTGTTCAATGCCTACAGCGCCGGTCTGGAACCGAAGGGCATGAACCCGTTCACCGTCCGGGTGATGAACGAGATCGGCATCAGCGTCGAAGGGCAATACTCCAAGAGCCTGCGCGAGTATCTCGGCAAGCAACTGTTCGCCTACCTCGTCACCGTGTGCGCCGATGCCGAAGCGCGCTGCCCGTCGGTGTGGCCGGGTGTGCAATATCGGCTGCACTGGAAGTTCGACGACCCCGCCGCTTTCGAAGGCACCGAGGAAGAGAAGCTGGCCAAGTTCCGCGAAGTGCGCGACCAGATCAAAGCCGCCATCGAAGCGTTCGTCGCACAAGAACGGGCGAAGCTTGGCGCAGCGGCACCCTCTCGGCGCTAGCCGGCCTCACCGGCAGCACTTCTGCCGAAGTTCATCGGCACATTCTTCGTCGTCTTCGGCGCCCACGGCGCATTCATCAGCAACTGCGCAGTGACGTTGCCGCGCATCGCGCAGTCGAGCAAGCACACACTTGGCCGGCGCCGCCCAATCTGAAATGATCGGTCGTGCCGCGCATTGCTGCTGAGGCCTTGACAGATCGAAGATCGTCTATATGATTGAGTCAACGTATAGATGTATATCTATATGAAGAAGTTGAAGGATCGGGATCTGCTGGACGCGGTCGCGTTCGCCAAGGCCATTGCGGACGAGACGCGCCAGCGCATCATGAAGCTGTGTTGCTGCCGGCGGCTGACGGTGAGCGAGATCACCGAGCAGATCGGCGTGTCGCAGCCGACTGTGTCGCATCACCTGGCGATCCTGCGCGACGCCGGCCTGGTCACGGCCGACCGGGAAGGACGAGAAACCTATTACTCGCTCAACCAGGAGCGCATCACTGCATGCTGCGGCAGACTGATGCTTACCTTTGCGCCCGAAGAACGCATCACCCACCAGGTGGATCGCGCATTAAAGCGCGCTCAAGCTCGACCTGCTGAGATGGCAAATGGCTGAGATCACAAACACGCGTTCAGAAGCGGCGATTCACGCCGCACGCGCAGAGATCGAAGCGGGCATGGCGCTGGCGAAGTGCCGGAAATGCGGTTGCATGGCCGACACCCTTCACGAGCTTGCCCGTTTTGCTGTTGCGATTGGCGCTTCGCAGGCGCACCAACTTGCGGATACCATCTCCGCAGCACGCGAGACGATGCGCCCGACGCAGTACGCGTGTCTAGGATGCGACCACTGTTATCCGGCCGTTGCCCGGAATATCTTGACGCAGGCCTTTCCGGAAGTTGAGGCTTTCAGGGCATCCGAATGCGAACTTCGGTTGGAGAGCGCTGGTTGGCCGCCGGTTGCGGGCGAGTATTTTGTTCTTGATCGAAACGGCAGTGTCGCTGTCACCACCCTGGCCAGTGTTGATCTGGCGAGCGAATTAGCGCGCAGGAAGCCTGATGGTCTTGCCATCGTCGGAAAGACGGAGACCGAGAACATCGGGCTAGACAAGATCATCAAAAACGTCGTCAGCAGCGCCTCGATTCGCTACTTGATCGTGGCGGGCAAAGAGCCGCGAGGTCACTTGGCCGGCGATGCGCTGCTGGCGCTGGCAGCCAACGGCACCGACGAGCAGGGCCGGGTGAAAGGCGCGCGAGGGAAGCGCCCTGTTTTGAGAAATGTTTCGGCAGACGAGGTGAAAGCCTTTCGCGATCAACTTCAAGTGTTGGATATGGTCGGCTGTGAAAGCGCCGATGCAATCGTTCAACGGGTCGAAGAACTATCGCGCTCGAAGCCGGCAGCTTGTCGGTGTGCCTACTGCACCGTGGTTGAATCTGGTGCGCCTGTGCAAGTAGTACGCGCCACGCGGGCAAGTGGCGCGGTGAAGTTGGACAAGGCAGGTTATTTCGTGATCGTCCCGCTCCCAGACAGGGGGCTGATCAGCGTCGAGCATTACGCCTACGACAATACGCTGCTCAGGGTCATCGAGGGCAGCGACGCCAAAGCCCTCTACCTGACGATCGTGCAAAACGGCTGGGTCACCGAGCTGAGCCACGCCGCGTATCTTGGGCGCGAACTGACCAAGGCCGAGTTGTCTCTGGTGAATGGCGAGCGATACATCCAGGATGGCGCATAGGTGAGGCGTGCGCAGCATTCGTTCGCTCGACCGTCGCACGCCCGCAGCAATTGCACAGAGAGGCAACGACATGAACAATCCGATTCCAATCACAGACATTCATGCATCGGTGCGCGCGTTCTATGCCGAACGCGCGAAGAACGGCGACGGTTGCTGCGCGCCCAGCGCAGACAGCTATGCCAGATGTGGCGCGCAAAGCGCCAACCCTTTCCACGCCGCCGAGTTGCTTGACGGCATCCCCGAGGACGTTGCCGCGTTCACGTTGGGCTGCGGCGACGCCGTGTCGCTGGCGCGCCTGCGGCCCGGCGAGACCGTGATTGACCTGGGCAGCGGCGGCGGTCTGGAGTGCTTCATTGCCGCGAAGCAGGTTGGCGAAGCTGGCCGCGTCATCGGCGTAGACATGACGCCGGAGATGCTGTCGAAGGCGTGGGCCAACGCGGCGCGGTTGAAGACCACCAACGTGGAATTTCGCTACGGCTTCCTCGAGGCGCTGCCCGTTGCGGACGAGGTCGCCGATGTAATCATCTCCAACTGCGTGATCAATCTCTCGCCGGACAAGCCGCAAGTGTTCCGCGAGATGTTTCGCATACTCAAGCCGGGCGGTCGCATCGCCGTAAGCGATGTAGTGGCCGATGGCGAGTTGAGCGATGAAGCACGGCGCGACATGGCGCTGTGGGGCGCGTGCTATTCCGGCGCGCTCGATAGGCATCTCTACGCGCAGCAATTGCACGAGGCAGGCTTCGTAGATGTGAAGATCGAACCGAAGGGCGGCGCTGCCAAGGATGTGCCCATGCTCAAGGGCAAGCTCTTTTCGGCGGCGATTACTGCGGTGAAACCCCCGATTGCTGCGCGCGACGGATGAATTTGCCGCAAGCATTACCCTCTGCTTAGTGCGCGACCGGTTCATTCGCGACTTGACGCCGGTCGCGCTATATCACGTCGCGAGGCGAACTCAAAGACTTCAGCTTGGTCCTCTCCGTTGGCTCCGTGGCTGGCGCGAGGCCGGCGGCGCCTAACGCACTCATTGCCTTGGCATTTCGACGCTCGTCGCCAGGCGTGTGAGCGTGAGCGAATCGGTTGGGGAGATGAATTTCATGAAAATCTGCCCGCCGGGTGAGAGGTATGGACCGGTGTGGGTGTTTTGCGTCGTGATCTCTGCGGCATCGTTTACTACTTCGTCGAAGTCGCCCGTTTGCCAGTTGAAGAGCGCGATGGACGTGTCACGCAGCGCACTGAGCGATGTGCTGGCGCTATCGAACTCGATGTTCAGCGAGATTCGCGATGTGACGCTGGTAGTACGCACATCCAGCCAAGGGGTGAGCGCGATAATGTGTTCCCCCGGCTCCATCAGCAGGCCATTGTCGTTTAACTCGACGCCGGCGTCCGTCGCGACGACGCCCCAGGTGAACACATCAGGTGGCAGCACCTCGCCTGCTTCGACCAGATGCTGTCCGACCGGCAGGCGCCACAAACGCAGCGCGCGATCGGTGTAGTCGGCGCCTTCGATCTGCGCGCCGGTCTCATCGCGCCACTCCCAGCAGCCGAGGTAAACGCCCGGCCCGATGCCTTCTGCGCCGAAGACGGTGCTGACCAGCCCGAACTGGGCATCCTGCCGAGTTGGCTCGTCGCTGAAATCCTGCCAGTTCACCAGCGCGTCGGCCAAAGGCGGGGTGTTCTGCTCGAAGGGGTACTTGCTTCCGCCCGGGTTCGCAGGGCTGCCCGACGAGCTCGGCCGCGATGAGCGGCCGGCAGCGCTGAAGCCGAATAGTCGCCCGCCGGTTAGCCGTTCGGGGCTGGCGTTGATGGTGCGTATCGGTGGCAGAGAATATGGATGGCCGACGACCAAGTTGAGTTTGACGTCGGTTGTCACGCCGGGTGCAATGTCGCCGATGGCCTGATAGTCCTTGCCGGCGACGATCGTGCAATTACGCAAGCGGTGGGGCGTGTCGTTGCGGATCGTGCCGCCGATGGTAGCGGCAGTGTTGCCATCGCCGGGGATGAAACGCAACGATGCGCTAACCGGCAACAGCTTCGCGCCGTCGCGCGCATATACCGTGCGCACGTCGCTGTTCGTCACGGCGATGCCGATGATGCGGCTGGGTTCACCGGTGATGAAGGTGACCGAAGGTGCCGCCTCGTCCGGGTTGCGTGGTGGCTCCACCAGATGCATCAGCGAACGCCCTGCCTCGAAGGTCGTCTCCACGCGGCGCGGCGAAAATAAGCCGAAGATGCCGAACGATTGTGCGTCGCCCGTCGCTGCGTCGCCGAGCGTCACGCTCAGGCGATGTACGTGCGCCTGGTTGCCGCGCAGGCGAAAGCCCGTGAGCAGGCCGAGCAGGGTGAAGGCAATCACGATCGCCGGCACGGTCACCCAGGCCCAGCTCAACTTGCGCAGCCGGCGCAGAATGAGAAAGTTGAGTGGGCCGATCACCAGGACGTAGAGCGCGAAGAAGCCGCCGACGACGAACGACGGCGGCGGGCTGGCAGCGGTCAGTGCAGCAGCGGCAAAGGTAGCCGCCGTGCCATCGCCGATTGCGCCGACGTCGTTGGCGAGGCCGGCGCGCCCGCCGAGCAAAGCAGTGAAGAGTGCCGCCCGGCCGGGCCAATCGCGCAGAGGCGCGAGCGCAGGATCGAACGCGAGTTGATCCACGATGCCGCGACCGACCTCGCGCCGCAGGATCAACGGCGTCTCGTTCGAGCCGGTCAGCGTGCGCACGTGTGAGGCTGCCGGCTGCAAGCGGATGACCGGAATGGATGCCGAAGGTAACGGCGCGAGCGGGTCAAGGGCAACAGGCGCAGCCAACTCGGCCAATGCGCCGGCATCGGCCTCGGTCAGTATGCGCGCCGACCGGCCGGGCGCGACTTCGGCCAGCCCACCCAACGCCAGCTCGGCATTCGGCCCACCGGCCAGGATCAAATGCCCGCCGCCCACCACCCACTGGCGGATGGCGTCGCGCTGTGACGGTGTGAGGGTGTTGGTGTCCACGCCGGACAGCACGATGGCATCGGCGATGTTGAGGGCTGCGACGCGATCCGGAAGCTGATCGAGGCGCAGCAGGGCAAGCGCGCTAGTGCTGCCGTTGGGCGCACGCACATCGCCGATGAAGTTGAACGCGTCCGGCGGATCGCTGGCGATCAGCACCAGCCGGTCGGCCGGTGCGAGTTGGCGCGTGACGGGCGTAACAGACGCGATGACCTGGTCACCGGAGATCAATTGCACCTCCAGCGAGTCGCTCCCTGGCGGTGCGTAGAGCGTCACCTGGCGACGCGCGTTGCGGCCGAGGGAGACCGGCTGGGCAAAGCGCGCGGTAGTGGCCAAGCTGGTGTTTGTCACCACTACCTCTCCCTCGATCGGGTCGCCGGAGTTGACCAGCGTGATGCGCAGCGGCACCCATGTGTTTTCTTTCACGTAAGAGTTGAAGCCGGCATCCACGATCATGTTGACGCGGATGTTCGGCTGGCTCGCTGGTTCGGCGTAGGAGGGGGTGCTGAGCGCAACGATGCCTGCGGCGCACGCGAGCGCGAGAAAGGTGGACGTTCGCGCCCTCTTCATCACTGCGCAACGATTATAAATCGGGTGCATTTCCTAACGGGGGCATTGCGCAGATTTGCGCAGCGGATGAATCCGCGCACAACGCTTGGCAAAGCCGGCCGTGCGCCAGCTTTGCCGCAAATTGCCCGCGACTTCAGTCGCCGGGCGTTTTGCCCCCAGCGAGAAATACACCCCTTTACAGGTGAGACCGCTTGGGGGCATTCGTGGATAGGGGCAAACCATCGCACAGTAGGGCACGGACACCATTCCGTGCCCGTGTGCGTTGCCAACGGCGCGCTGCGATAGCCCATGCGGGCCATTCAGAGCGCACCCTACCGCCCCCGCTGACGAATGCACCCTTATAAATCTGGTATTCTCGCTTTCGCGATGGTGCGCGAATCCCCGTTCGTCATCGTTGCCGCAATTGCGCTCATCCTCGTTGCGGCGGTGATCCTAGGCGTGATTTGTCTGCGCCGCCGGAGCGAAGCGCGTCAACGGCTCAGCGCGCGCGTGGCCGAGCTGCAGGCATTGAGCGACGCCGTGAGCGCCATCGCCGCTGCCTCGCTCGACGAGGACGAGCTATGCCGTCTGGTCTATGAGCGCGCCGCGCAGGTCGTGGATGCCTCCAACTTTCAGCTCGGCTTGTTCGACGGCAGCCGCTACGTGATCAAGTTGCGCTACAGCCGAGGGGTGGAGCAACCCGGCGCGCAGTTCGACTTGTCGGAGGCGGGCGGCATCGTGGGCTGGTTGCGTGACCACGGCCAGCCGCTGATCGTGCATGACTTTCGAACCGAGATGGATCGTTTGCCGGCCAAGCCGCGCTACATCAGCGCCGATCCGCCGCGCTCTGCCGTATTCGTGCCCATGGTGACGCGCGACGCGGTGATCGGCGCGTTGGCGATCCAAAGTGAGCGGCCGAATGCCTATACCGATGCCCATCTGCGCATGCTCAGCATCATCGCCAACCAGGCGGCTGCGGCGATTCAAAACGCGCGCGCCTTGCAGCGCGAGCGCACGCGCGCCCGGCAGATGGAACTGGTGAGCGAAGTGGCCCGCTCGACCGCTGCGGTGTTCGATCTGCAGTCGCTCTTGCCGCGCCTGATCCAGTCCATCCAATCCGCCTTCGGCTATAGCTTCGTCGGCATCTTTCTGGTGGATGAGTTAGGGCAGATTGTGTGCAGCGCGGCCAGCCGGCCAGACGTGGTCGGCCGGCGCCGGCGTATGGGCGAAGGGCTCATCGGCGCGTGCATCGCAGAGGGGCGGGAGATCATCACAGACGAGACATCGTGCGACGGACGCTTCATGTTCGCGCCGGAGATGCCGGTGGCGCGAAGCGAAGCAGTGCTGCCGCTTAAGATCGGCGAGCGCGTGATCGGTGCGCTCGACTTGCAGTCGGATCGGCCATGCGCGTTCAGCCGCGATGAGGCGCATTACTTGGAGGTGTTGTCGCAGCAGGTGGCCGTCGCCGTCGAGGACGCCCGCCTATACGAGCAATCGGTCGAGCGCCAGCAGCTCGAACAGGAGTTGAGCTTTGCACGCGAGATCCAAACCAGCTTTCTCCCAAAGCGCCGGCCACAGGTCGAGGGGTGGGGCGTGGCCGGCAAGTGGCGCGCCGCGCGGCAGGTGGGCGGCGACTTCTACGACTTTATTGCCTTGCCCGACGCACGCTGGGGCATTGTCATCGCCGATGTGGCCGACAAGGGCGTGCCGGCGGCTTTGTTCATGGCGCTGTCGCGTACGCTGATGCGCGCAGCGGCGTTTAGCGGGCGAGCGCCGGGCGAAGCGCTTGCCCGCACCAACGAGCTGATCCAAGCCGACTCGGCCTCGGACCTGTTCGTCACCATGATCTACGCCATCTGGAATCCGCGTGCGGGTAGCGTGGTCTTCGCCAATGCCGGGCACAACCCGCCGTTGCTGTGCCGCGCAGATGGCGAGGTCAACGTGCTCCGCTCGCGCGGCATCGCGCTGGGCGTGGTGGATCGGTTGTCGCCCGAGCCGGTCTTCCTCGAGCTGCAAGCCGGCGATGTGTTGCTGCTCTACACCGATGGCATGACCGACGCGATCAACGCAAGCGGCGAGGAGTTCGGCATGTCGCGCTTGCAGGCGGCGCTGGCGCAGTCGCGCCACCTCGATGCCGGGGGCATCGCCGACGCGTTGATGCAGGCGGTGGACGAATTCATCGGCGACGAGGCCACCTTCGACGACCAAACGCTCGTCGTGCTCAAGCGCGAGGCATGAGCACTCTGCGGCTTTCGCGTATAAGGGGAAAGGTGTCGCGCGGCAGGGCGCGACGCCGTTCTGCGCTCTACCGCACGATGTTTTGCCTACACTTGCCCCTATACGCGAATGCACCTCTTCAGATTAGAATGCGCGCGTAGACCGAGTGTTGAATCCGGAGGACGTATGAACATCCTCGATAGACTGATGGCTGTGGATGTAGATGCGATTCCACACGACAAAGTCAACTACGACCAGACGCCGGTGCGTCTGTTGAAGTCCGACTTCCTGGAGCGGTTCACGCACGTCACACCACAGGCGGTGCTAGCGATCTGGCTGCCGGTGGTCGCTTTCTTCTTGGTGAGCGGCGCGTTGCATTGGCCGGCGGAGGTCTCGCCGCTTTGGTTTCTGGCCGCGTTCCTCTTCGGCGTTGCGCTGCTGTGGACTTTTCTGGAATACGTCGTGCATCGCTTCGTCTTTCACTTCCGCCCACGCAACCGGACGCAGTGGCAGTTGATCTTCCTCTTCCACGGCGTGCACCATTACCAGCCGCACATCAAGACCCGGCTGGTGATGCCGCCGGCGGTGAGCATTCCGGGCGCGATCCTGTTCTACTTCCTGTTCTACCTGGTGCTCGACGTCATCTTGGGCATGCCGTTCCTCGTCGCGCCGATGTTCGCCGGCACCGTGTTGGGCTATGTGGGCTACGACATGATCCACTACGCTACGCATCACTTGCCGGCCAAGGGCAGCGTGATGAAGTTCCTCAAGCGCCATCACATGGAGCATCACTACAAGACGCCCGACGCGCGCTTCGGCGTGAGCACCAGCCTGTGGGATCAGGTCTTCCACACCGAGCCGGATGATGCGTCTCAGCCCTCGCGCCGGCGCGCGTAAGAATCTTTGAACATGAGGAGTCGAAAACGCGGAGAGGTGCTCCATTTACCCGCTGTTTCTCCGCTTCTCTGTGTTAAAACATCGAGCTGTGCCTCGCTATAATCCTATGTGATGCCAGGTTGTCGAACCAGTGTCGGAATCTATGTAGATGTCGCGAATATCGCCATGAACGGCGGGTATGGCATGCAGTTCGATGTATTGCGCGAATTTGCCTGCCATGATGACGCCGAAGTCGTCCGGTTGAACGCCTACGTCGCTTACGACGCCAAACGTGCCGAAGAAGATCCGAGCTACGCCGAAGGCCAGCGCAACTTCCACTCCTCGCTGCGCGACTTCGGCTACAAAGTGATCCAGAAGAACGTCAAACGCTACACCGATGCCGAGGGCAATACGATCGCCAAGGCCAACTCCGACCTCGACATGGCGGTGGACATGCTGCTGCAATCGGAGAAGCTCGATCGCGTGTTGATGCTCACCGGCGACGGCGACTTCGTGCAGGTGGTGCGCGCGTTGCAGAACCGCGGCTGCCGCGTCGAGCTGGTGGCGTTCGAAAACGTGTCGTCCGAACTGCGCCGTGAGGTGGATGTATTCACGCCCGGCTGGCTCATCCCCAACTTGCTGCCGATCAAGGGCATGCAACGCGGCGCACCGGCCTGGGGCGAGATCGGCTCGCGCGTGCGCGGCGTGTGCTACTACCACAAAGACGTCGAGGGGTATGGCTTTATGCGCTTCCTGGATCGCGTGGACGCCGACTTGTGGATTTCGGACACGCGCCGGAAAGATTCACCCTACAAGACGGCGTACTTCCACGATACGTATCTTCTCGACCGCCTAGAGCCCGGCGAGATTCCCAACCGCGACATCATCTTCGAGTTCGATCTATACAAGAGCATGCGCAACGATGGGCTAGAGGCGCGCAACATCAAAGTCGTCGCCCGCCTGTGAACCCGACGATCGCGCATCGAACCCTCGATCATCCATGCCCAGGATTCCCGACGAGTATCTCGACCTGTTCCAGAAGAAATCGTTCGCGCACTTGGCGACGGTGATGCCGGACGGTAGCCCGCAGGTGACGCCGGTGTGGGTAGACTACGACGGCGAATACGTCGTCATCAACACGGCGCGCGGCCGGGTGAAAGATCGCAACATGCCGCTGGGTGCGAAGGTGGCCATCGAGATCATGGACGCCGACAATCCGTATCGCTACATTCAGGTGCGCGGCCACGTCGCCGAAGTGACCGAAGCAGGCGCGCGCGAGCACATAGACAAGCTCTCGATCAAATACACCGGCAAGCCGTTCGGCCCGCTGCGCCCCGGCGAAGTGCGGGTGATCTATAAGATTGCGCCAGATAGACTTGATCTGCATGGATGATGAAACTGCATTGCTAAGTACGGCCTCACAAAGCGATGTCA
>JANWYN010000060.1 GCA_025055235.1 Candidatus Roseilinea sp.
GCTCGGCCTCGCGCGTGGGAGGTGATGCCGGAGCAGGCATGGAGAATGCTCTGTTGCGCAAAATTATAATGTCGCCGCGCATGCTCATCTCCGTGGTCATTCCGAATTGGAATGGCGCGCCTCACTTGCCGGTATGCCTGAGCGCGCTGCGCCGGCAGACGCTCCCGCCGCTGGAAGTCATCCTGGTAGACAACGCTTCGCAGGACGAATCGCGCCGTCTGGTCGCCGAATCTTTCCCCGAGGTGAAGCTCTTGGCGCTGCCGGAGAATCGCCGCTTCGCCGGCGCGTGCAATGCCGGCATCCGCGCGGCCAGCCCGTCTGCCGAAGCCATCGCGCTGCTGAATAACGACACGGAAGCGGATGAGCGTTGGCTGGAGCATGTGGCGCGCTGCTTGCGCGATCATCCCGACGCCGGCTTCGTCGCCAGCAAGCTGCGCTTGTTCGACCGGCGCAACTACCTGCATAGCGCAGGCGACTTCTACTCGGTGCGCGGCGTGCCGGGCAACCGCGGCGTGTGGCAGTTGGACGATGGCCGGTTCGACGTCGAATACGTCTTCGGGGCGTGCGGTGCGGCAGCCGTGTACCGGCGCGCCATGCTCGATGCGATCGGGCTGTTGGACGAGCGCTTCGAGTTCTCGTGCGAGGACGTAGATTTGGCGTGGCGGGCGCAGTTGGCCGGCTACAAGTGCGCCTTTGCTCACGACGCCATCGTCTATCACAAAGTCAGCGCGACCGGCGGCGGCGTGATCAACAGCTACTACGACGGCCGCAACTTCATCTGGCTGCTGGCCAAGGACGTGCCGGGCGAGGTGATCCGCGCGCACTTCGGCGCGATCGTCGGCGAACAGTTGCGCATCGCCTGGAGCGCGCTGCGGGCGTGGCGGGGCCAAGCGGCGCGCAACCGGCTCAAAGGCCAGCTCGCCGGCTTGATCGGCATCCCGCGCATGTTGCGCGCCCGCCGCGAGGTGCAGCGGGCGCGCGCGATCTCGTCGGAGGCGCTGCGCGCGCTCCTGACAGCTTGAGCGTGCCGCTTAGCGCAGGACGATCGGCATCACCGCGCGCTCGCCGATCTGCACCGCGCCCACCCGTGTAGCTGACTGGCCGCCCGGATTGACGATGGTGACATCATACAAACCGGGCGGCGTGCCGGCCGGCACGGTAGCGCGCACGGTGGTCTCATCCACGAATTGCACGTCGCTCAGCGATATGTTGCCGAGCCTCACCGACGGCGGGGCGATGAAGTTCAGACCGGTGAGGGTGATCGTCGTGCCGGGCTGATTGCCTGGCAGTTTGGCAGGCGTCACCTGGGTGAGCACCGGCGTGTTCCATTCGCCCAGCGAGACGGCGTCCAGCCACGCTTCGGCGTAGGGCGCGCCGGCGGCCTGAGCGAGTTCGAGGGTAATGGTCACGGTCTTGCCGGCCCACGCGCTCATGTCGAGCCACTGCAGTGTCCAATCGCCGGCGGGCGTCTTCTTCGCCAGCGGGGTCTGTGTGCCGGCGCTATCGGTCACTTTTACGCGCAGCGCAGAGTCGTAGGACGGCAGGATGCCGCGCAGTTGATGCATGAAGGCGAGCGTCGGCTTGTTCGCGCCGGCGGGCACCGTCACGACCTGGCTGATCGCCGAAGCGCCGGCCTGGTTCGCGAGCGGGATGCGCAGGATCGTCGTGCCCCAAAGCGGGCGGACGAAGAGGAAGACGTCGCCGGACGGCCCGAATGTGATCACGGGCTTGGATTGATCGCCCGAGCTGAACTTGAGAGGAGGCGAAGTCGGCCCGCCGGGATCACGAATGATGTAAGACGCGCCTAGATCGGCCAGCGTCGTTGGGTCCGGTTTGAGATACGCAATGTGCCTGCGCCCTGCGGCGTCAACGACCAAGCTCGCATTCAACAAACCGCTTCCTTTCACATCGTCCACGAATTCGAGCGCACCCCACGATCCGCCGGCCGGACGAGCGGCATAGTAGAGCTTGCCGGAGCCGCCGAACGCTGCGCTTTCCTCCACAGTGAGCAGGATATGGATGCCGCCTGAGGCATCTGCAAAAGCGCTTACGGGACGCACGGCAGGCCCGTTGATCGGGAGCGCCTCGGAAACGAAACCGCTCCCCGGGAGTTTCGTTCGATACGCGACCGTTGCGGAATCGCTGCTCCAGTTGCGAAAGAGCAGATGCAGTTTGCCATCAGGGCCGGTGACCATCTGGACGCGGTCCACGGCGGAGTAATCACTTGATGAGGCAGGCAGGCTCGTCAGATCGAGAGGCGGCTGCCAAACTCCGGCTTGCCCTTCTCGGTAGACGATCTTGAGGTTGCCCGGCACTGATGCGAAGCTGACATACGCGAGATGCACTCGACCATTGGCATCTGCAGCCAATGTGGGACGCTCGGCATACTGCTGCGTGAGTTCGAGCGGGCTCTGCCAGCCGCTGCCTGCCCGGCGGATGTACCGAAGTGGGCCAAACGCCGTGTGGACGATGTGGACGTCTCCGAGTCCATCCAGGGCAATGCGAAACTCCCTACCTGCACTGGGGTTCGGCGTGGGCGCGCCGTCTATCTGCACGGGAGCAGACCAGCTTCCGTTGGCCGGGCGAGAGGCGTAGAAGATCGCTGCAGCTGGAAAGTCTTCCCAGACCAGGTGCTGCGTGCCATCCGGCCCAATCGTCCAGTCCCTTCTGCTGCCGCTTCCGAGTAGTGTTTCAGTGATCGTACATGGCCAACTGCATCCGACATAGAGCCGTGCAGCTTGCAGGCCGTTACTTCGCTGCGAGGTCAGCCCTTCGGCATTGCCGGTCGTTTGCCAGTTGGTAAGCGCGGGCGTCAGCTCGAAGTCGCCGTTCGCGATGGCGCTGGTTTGCGGCGGCAGGTAGTTCGCCAGTGCGAAGTCGGTGAAGCCGGTGAACAGGTAGCGCCACGCTGCGAACTGGCCATAGCCGGTGCGCGAGAAAGCGAGCTGATACTCTCCGCCTGTGGCAAAGTAGCCGATGAAATCGCCGCTCGCGTTGGTCTTCAACGGGGCGATGATTGGGCTCGGGGAACTATTCACCGCGACTTCGGCCAGCCCCTGGTTGCGGTTATCCGTGATGCGCCCGTCAATCTTGTAGTTGTAGGGGATGAACTCGACGTCGTAGCGATCGTCCGGACCCCATGGCGCGACGTTGCCAACGCGATCAATTGCGCGGGCGCGGAATTGGAGCAGGCTCGGCGCACCGATGAACCAGAATCCCTCTGTCGCCAGAGTATTGCTGATCCAGGTTTGCCACGCGCCGCTGCCCTGGCGCACCTGCACCTCGTAGCTTAAGACGCCCGATGGGCCTACATCTGTGCCTGACCACTTGACCGTCACACTACTGCCGAAAGGCCGAGCCGCGCCGCTGGGCTCATACACGCGCACCTGCGGCGCTTGCGTGTCGTTCCAGCGCCAGTCCGCGTTGGCTTCAGCGTTGCCGGCGATGTAGTAGTTGGAGATTGCACTAGAGCCGACGAAAGATTTGTGGTTGATCAACCACTCGGTGGGCACGAGTTGGTTGTTCTCTTCCCGGTAGTTCACCTGTGTGAACAGGATGCCTGTATCCCCGGGCGTCCAGCTTCCCATGAAGTAATCCGTCAAGCCGCCGGTTGTAGCCACGATCGTTGAGCCGCCCAAAGTGGTGATGTCGTTGAAGTTGTCGCCGTTGACATCTGCGCTAAAAGCGATACCTGGCGAGCCATATAAGTTAGGGGACGACTGATACACCGGCGTGTCGAGGAAGCGCAGCGGCGCCGAGGTGGGTATCTCCGCGCCGTTCGAGATGTCATACCGGATCAACTGCCCGTCGGTCGCGTTGACGGCGCGCACCCAGGCGATGTAATCGTTCGCCGGCGACCATGTGGGCGCGAAATCGGGGTTCGGGTGATTGCTGATGCGCGTTTGCCCGCTGCCGTTCGCATTCATCGTGTAGATCTCGATGTTGCCGTCGCGGTTCGTCGAGAAGGCAATCTTCGTCCCGTCCGCCGACCAGACCGGCTCGCGCTCCTCGAACGGCGTGTTGGTCAGTTGCTGCAGCCCGCTGCCGTCCCAGTTCATCACATACAGCTCGAAGTTGCCGGTGCGGTTGGATGCGAAGACGATCTTCTGGCCGTTGCGGCTGAGCCGCGGTTCGACGTCGGCGGCCGGCGTCGCCGTCAGGCGCAGTACGCCGCTGCCGTCGCCGTTGGCGCGGTAGATCTCCCAGTTGCCGTCGCGGAACGACTGGAAGACGATGCGCGTATCGGCTGCTACATTCTGCGTCGCTTGTGCCCCGGCGCGCTCGAAGGGTAGGGGCGCTTCGTCTGCCGGGGTAGGCTCGGGGATGGCGAGTGCGGCGCGCGCTTGCCACCGGGCAGTTTTGATCTCGGCGAGCGAGGGGTCGAGGCGTTGGGCGAATGTGGGGACGACGGTTGCGGTGAGCAAAGTCAGTGCGACGAATGGTAATGTGACCCTCTTCATGCTAGACGCTCCTGGTTCAACATCTCCTACTCTCGTCCGTTATTCAGTTGTGCGATCAGTCTAGCATGCGATGTCATGCATCGCAAATTTGTCTCACCTCATTCACCCCATCACCACACGCACTGCATGCTGCCGGCCGTCGTTGCGCAGCGGGATCGCATCGCCGGCCAGCGCCGCGCCGTCCAGCGTGATCTGCGCCACGCCGGTGCATGCCCGCCGTGGGTTCTCGACGCGAATGTGGTAGGTCGCCGTCCCAAAGCGGTAAGTGACCTCATACGCCGGCCAATCGGCAGGGATGCACGGCCGGATGCGCAATGCATCGCCGCAGCGCTGGATGCCCAGGATCGCCTCCAGCCCCAGCCGGTACATCCATCCGGCCGAGCCGGTGTACCACGTCCAGCCGCCCCGGCCGACGTGCGGCGGCGCGCCATACACGTCGGCGGCAATCACGTATGGCTCCACGCGGTAGCGCAGCGCCTTCTCCCGCGAATCGGCGTGGTGGATTGGGTTGAGCAGGCGGAAGAGTGCATGCGCTCGGTCACCGTCGCCGAGTTGGGCAAATGCCCAGACCGTCCATAGCGCTGCATGGGTATATTGCCCGCCGTTCTCGCGGATGCCGGGCGCGTAGCCCTTGACGTAGCCCGGATCGCGCTCGGTTTTGTCCAGCGGCGGCGTGAACAGCAGGATCAGACCGTCGTCCTCGCGCACCAGCCGCTCGCGCACGGCGGCCATCGCCTGTGCGGCGCGGTCGGGCCGGCCGGCGCCGGACAGCACCGCCCACGACTGCGCGATGGCGTCAATCTGGCACTCCGCGTCGCGCGACGTGCCTAGCGGCGCACCGTCGTCGTAGAACGCGCGCAGATACCAGCCGCCGTCCCAGGCGTGCGACTCGATGGAGGCTGCCAGCTCGCGCGCTCGGGCGCGATAGGCCTCGGCCTGCTCCGGCTCGCCCATGCGCTTGCACACCTCGGCGAACCGGCGCAGCACGGCACAGGCGAACCAGCCCAGCCACACGCTCTCGCCCTTGCCGTGGATGCCGACGCGGTTCATGCCGTCGTTCCAGTCGCCGGCGCCCATCAGCGGCAGGCCGTGCGCGCCGCGGGTGACGCCTCGGGCGATGGCGCGCTTGCAATGCTCGTAGAGCGTCGCCGCAGCGTCGCTCGCGCCGTATTGGCCGTAGCGCTCCTCTTCGCCATCCGCCAGCGGCGCGCCGGCCAGGAAGGACACCGGCTCGCTCAGGATGGACGCGTCGCCGGTGGCCTGCACGTAGTGCGCCGTGACAAACGGCAGCCAGAGCAGGTTGTCGGAGATGCGCGTGCGCAAGCCCCGGCTGGCCGGCGGATGCCACCAGTGCAGCACATCGCCTTCGGGGAATTGGTGGCGCGCCGCGCGCAGGATGTGCTCACGCGCGATCTGCGGTTGGGCGTGGATCAGCGCCATCACGTCTTGCAACTGGTCGCGGAAGCCGAACGCGCCGGACGACTGGTAGAAGGCCGAGCGTCCCCAAATGCGACACGCCAGCGCCTGGTAGAGCAGCCAGCGGTTGAGCATCAGATCCATGGCCGGGTCGGGCGTGCGCACCTGCACCGCGCCGAGGATGTCGTCCCAGGAGCGTTGCACGGCCTCCCACGCCGCTGCGACGTTGCTCGGATCTTGAAAATGCTCGACCCAGCGCAGCGCCTCAGCGCGGTCGTCGCCCTGGCCGAGGATGAAATACACCTCCTCGCTGCCGCCCGGCTCCAGGTCGAGATGGAGCTGCAGGGCGGCGCATGGGTCTAACCCGGGGCCGACTGCGCCGGCCAGCCCGATGCGCTTGAGCGCTGCCGGCGCATACACGCTGCCCATGCGCCCCAAGAACTCGGTGCGATCCGCCGTCAGCCCGTGCAGCCGCTTGCTTGCCGCAGCAAACGCCACGCACTCGCCGAAGTCCACGCTGTAGGGATTACGCGCCAGCAGCGTCTGCCGCGCATGGTCGAACTCGGTCACGATGTAGGGCTGCGTCTCCTCGCGGCGCACGCCCAGCACCCACTCGGCGTAGAACGTGGCGGTGATGCGCCGGGGCCGCCGCGACGTGTTCTCCAGCCGCACCTGCACCAGCTTGACCGGCGCATCCGGCGCGACGAACGCCCGCACGCGCTGCTTCAGCCGGTGGCTGTGGTGCTCGAAGATCGAATAGCCGGCGCCGTGGCGAATGAGGTATGGCGCGTCGTCGCCCATCGGTTGCGGCGTCGGCGACCACACCTCGGCTGTCTCCTCGTCGCGCAGGTAGATCGCTTCGCCAGGTGGGTCGCCCACCGGGTCGTTCGACCACGGCGTCAGGCGGTTCTCGCCGCTGTTGGCGTGCCAGGTGAACCCGCCGCCCGATTCAGTCACCAAACACCCGAAGTCCGGGTTGGCGATCACGTTCGACCACGGCGCCGGCGTGTGCTGGTCGGGCGCCAGGTAGATCACATACTCGCGCCCGTCCGGACTGAATCCGCCCAGCCCGTTGTCGTAGCGCAAGCTGACCGGACGCGGCAGCGGCGGCGTCGTCTCCGGCTCGCGTTCGAACGCGCCGGTGGGAACGAAGGGCGGCAGGCGGTCTGGCTCGCCGCGCAGCCGGCCGAGCTGATCGGCCAGGCTGCCGCGCGACGAATCCAGCACGGCGCGCGCCGCCGTCTCCAGCAAGATGCGCCCCTCTTCGCCGGCCTGATCGGCATAGACGATGAAGATGCCGCCGCGCTGGTTCAGCCACGTCTCGCTCTCCATGCGCGCGATCAGCCGCTGCAACTGGCCGCGCAGCTCCTGGCTGTAGTCGCCCGGCTGCACGATCAGGAAGACCAGGTCTATCTTCAACCCGCGGTTGCGCCAGTAGAGGTGGGCCTGCAGGGCCTCCTGCGCCAGCGACAACGCATCGGGATCGTGCAGGCGCACGAGCAGGATGGGATGGTCGCCCGAGATGCCGAACGGCCAGAGGCTCGACTGCCCCTTGCGGTTGGCCGCGATGACGTTCGGTTCGGCGCGCAGCGCGTCGTTCGGGTAGAGCAGGACGGACAACAACTGCTGGAAGCGCGCGATCTGCGGCGTGCCGATGCCCAGCCGGTGCAGCTCCAGCTCGGCGCGCGCCCGGGCGTGGTCGAACGTCCGTTCGATCTGGCGCCAGTTGCGGTAGCGCCGCACCAGCGAGAGCGCCTCGGCCCGCGACGGCGCGACGAGGGTGAGGAAGGCCAGCCGCACCGTCTCGCGCGGCTTCAAGACGAGCTCCTGGGTGAGCGAGAAGATCGGGTCGAGCGTGCAGACCGGCCCGCGCGCCTCGCGTGAATGCGCGGCGCCCCGCTCGCGCAACGCCCGCGGCGCTTCGCCCGGCGCGGCGTTGCGGTCGAGGAAGCGCGCCCGGTCGGTCTCCCACACGCCGGTCAGCGGCACGTCCTCCGGCGGCGCGACGGCGTGCACGAGGAAGAGCGGCTGTTTGGCCTCAGCCTGCGAACGCGGCCGGCGGCGGAAGGCCAGCGCGCCGGCGCCGGCCACGTATTCGCATTCGATGAACAGCTTGTTGAAAGCCGGGTGGCGCGCATCGCCGGCTTGCTGCGCCAGGATCACTTCGCCGTAGCTCGTCACCCGCAGCCGTCGCGGGCGATCGGTGTGGTTGGTCAGCGCGAGGCGGCGAATTTCCACGTCGTCGTCGGGCGCCACGACCACATCGAGCGTCGAGGCGATGCCGCAGACGTTGCGGCGGAAGGACGCCATGTGGGCGAAGCACTCCATCTCGCCGCTCTCGTTCTCGTCGGGCAAAGGCTGGGCGCAGGCAGACCAGATGCGCGGGCGCGCGTCGCCGGCCTGCTCTTGCCGGCCGTTGTTCGATGGGCGTGCCTGGCTCGGCGGCGTCACGTCTTGGATGTAAATCCACGTGCCGTATGCGTCGCGCGTGGCGTCGGCGCGCCAGCGCGTGAGGTCCACCGCTTGCCGTGTGTCGGGGCTGCGCCATTGGCTGAAGCCGCCGCCGGCGTTGCTCACCACCGTGGTGTAGCGCCCGTTCGAGAGGGCGTGCACCTGCGGGTAGGGTGTACGCGCCGGCGTTGTCCACGGCACCGTCACCAGGTGCGGCTGGCTCACGCCCGGCGGCCAGGTCGTCTCCAAGCCGGGCTGTTCGATCGGCGCGTCGAGCGGCGCCTTCTCCTGCAGGATCAGCTCGATGCTGCGCATGCGCGGGTCGGCGTGGAAGCGCCGCGCCATCCCGCCCGGGTTCTCCAGCAGATAGTTGGCCAGCGAGAGGAAGATCATGCCCTGGTGATGGGCCATGTACGAGCGGACGATGGCGTATTTGTTGCCGAGGGGCAGCCGCTTCGGCGTGAAGTCTATCGCCTCGTACAAGCCGTAGGCGCCTAACATGCCTAGCCGGCGCAGGTGCGCGACGTTGTCCACCACCTCGCGCGGGCGCACCGGCAGCGCGAGCAGCGAGGCATACGGCGCGACGACCAGATCCTCGCCCAGGTCGCGCTTGAAGCCCAGGCCCGGCACGCCGAAAGCGCGATACTGGTAGTTCAACGCGGCGTCGAAGGCGTAGTAGCCCGATTCGGAGATGCCCCACGGCGTGCCCTTCCGTTTGCCGTAGGCGATCTGGCGCTCCACCGCGCCGCGCACGCTGAAGTGCAGCAGCGTGCCTTCGTAGCTGCGCATGAACAGCAGCGGCATCAGATACTCGAACATGGTCGCGCTCCACGACATCAGCACTGGCGAGCCGTTGACCTGCGCCAGCGGCCGGCCCAGGTACAGCCAGTGCCGGATCGGCGCGTCGCCTTTGGCGATGGCCACCACGCTGGCGATGCGCGACTCAGAGGCCAGCAGGTCGTAGTAGTTGTCGTCCAGCCGGCCCGCCGTCAGGTTGTAGCCGATGTGGAAGAGTTCGCGCCTCGGGTCATACAAGAAGCCGAACTGCATCTCCTGGAAGTAGCGCTCGCACGTCGCTTCCAGCCACTGGCACTCGGCGATCAGCGCTTGAGCTTGCGTCGTGGCAGCTTGGATCGCCTCGGCGAGCGACGCGCACCAGTCCTGAGCTTCGCGCACGTCGTCGCTCGCCGGCAGCTCCGCGAGCGCGCGCTGCAAGTCGGCCAGGCGGGCCTGGCCGATGGCGTACAGGTCGCGCAGCTCGGCGAGCTTCGGCGCAGTGGGCAGCGCGCTGCGCAGGCTGCGCCATTCGCGCATCACGTTCGCCATCAACGCAGCGTGAAGGTGGTTGCCCGGCCGGAAGCCGCCGCGCCCTTCCAGGAAGAGCGGCGGCGTTTGCTCGAAGGCCGGCAGCCACGGCAGCAAGTCTTCGACGTCGCGGCGCATCTGCTCGCAATGGTTGCGCAGCCGGTCGAGCGCCAGGCGCAACTGGTGTAGCGTCTCGGCGTCGGCGGATTGCGCGCGCGACTCGACCAGCGCCGTCGCCGCCTGTGCCAGCGTATGCATGTGGACATCGGCCAAGTCTTCGAGGGCGGCCATCCAGCGCGCCGGCCGGTTTTCGATCGCCCGGATTAGGTTGCGCGCCTGCTTGAGCGCCGTTTGCAGCGCGCGCAGGTCCTTGCTAGGCTCGCCCGCCTCGGATTTGCCCAGCTCGTTCGCGACTTCGTCCAGCAGGCCGAGCGTATCCAGCAAGCCGCGCCAGCGCTCGCGGCGCATCACGCTCGTCTCGGGTAGCTCGCGGCAGCCCTGAGCCAGGATGCGCAGGCAGGCGGCTAGGTTGCCGCTGTCCACCGTCGAGACGTAGCGCGGCGGCAGCGCCTGCAGCGTGCGCGTGTCGTACCAGTTCAGGAAGTGGCCGCGGTAGCGCTCCAGCCGCTCCATCGTCTCGAACGTCAGGCGCAACCGCGATGCCAGCTCGCGCGGGCCGATGTAGCCGAAGTCGTGCGCCGCCAGCGTCGAGACGAGCATCAAGCCGATGTTGGTCGGCGAGGTGTGGGTCATGGCGATGCCGCGCGGCGATTCCTGGAAGTTGTCCGGCGGCAGCCAGTGGCTATCCGGCCCGACGAAGCGCTCGAAGAACAGCCACGTGCGGCGGGCCAGCCGGTGCAGCATGACGCGCTGGCCCTCGCCCAGCGGCTCCGGCGCATAGCGGATGGGCCGGCTGATCGCGTAGGCGATATAGGGCGAGGCCGCCCATGCCGCCAGGAAGGGCAGGGCGACCGGCAGCGCCGCCGGCCGGACGGCCATGATGGCGACCGCCAGCCCGCCGCTGACGACCAGCGCGGGCAGCATCTTGCTCAGCGCCGTCCCCAGCGTCACCTGCTGGCCGAACTGCTCGACGGCCTGCGCTGCGGTCACCCATTGCAGCAGATGGCGGCGCGTGAAGACGACCCGCACGAGGGTGACGATGACGCTGCCCAGCGTGAGCACGGTCTCGTAGGGCAGAAATGCCAGCGCCAGCAGCCATCGCAGCAGGCCGGTGAACAGCGGCGACGAGACGTGATGCAGCGATCGCGTCTTCACCGCGCGCGCCGTGCTGGCCAGCATTCCCAGCAGCAACGGCGGGGCGAGGGTGAAGGTGGCCAGGGCAGTCCAGATCAGGGGCGAGCCGGGCAGCCACAGCCAGCCGGCGATCAGCAGCGCCAGCAGCGCCGGCGCCAGCAGGCTGCGCCGCAGGTTGTCGAAGATCTTCCAGCGGTCTATCGCCGGCAGGTCGTTCTTTCGCCAACGCGGTTTGCCGGATGGCTCCGGCGCACACGGCACGCGGGGCAACAGCCACGGCAGCAACTGCCAGTCGCCGCGAATCCAGCGGCGCGAGCGCCGGATGTGCACCAGGTAGTTCGGCGGGTAGTCCTCCAGCATCACGATGTCGGTGGCCAGCGCCACCCGGCCGTGAATGCCCTCGAACAGGTCGTGGCTAAGCAGCGTGTTCTCCGGCACGCGCCCCTCCAGGCTGCGCTCGAATGCGTCTACGTCGTAGATGCCCTTGCCGACGTAGATGCCCGCGCCGAACAAGTCTTGATACACGTTCGAGACGGCGCGTGTGTATAAGTCCAGGCCGGCGTCGCCAGCGTAGATGCGCGTGAACAGTGAGCGGTTGGCGCTCATCGGCATCACTTCCACGCGCGGCTGCACGATGGTGTAGCCGGCGCGCACCCGGCCGGTGCGCGGGTCGAACTCGGCGACGTTGAGCGGGTGCGCCAGCGTCGCGATCAGCCGCTGCGCGCCGTCGCGCGGCAGCACGGTGTCGGCATCCAGCGTGATCACATAGCGGACGCCGCGCAGGGCATCGAGGTCGCCGATCAGCGTGGTGAAGGAGAGCGCTTGCGCTTCCTCGGGTGAGGCGCGCAGCAGGCGATTGAGCTCGTGCAGCTTGCCACGCTTGCGCTCCCAGCCCATATACACCTGCTCGCGCGGGTTCCAGCGTCGCTCGCGGTGCAACAGCAGGAACGGACGCTGCGCGTTGCCATACCGGGCGTTGAGCGCATGGATGCCGGCGGTGACTTGCTCGATCAACTCGTCATCGCCCGGCTCGTGCGGCTGCTTTGCGTCGGCGAAATCGGTGAGCAGGGCGAAGTACAAGTTGCGCTCCGGGTTGCGCAGGTAGTGCAGCTCGAGTTGTTGCAATAGCGAGCGGGCTTCCTTCGCGCTCGTCAGCAATGCCGGGATCACCACCAGCGTCCGGCAATCGTCCGGGATGCCCTTGCTGAAGTCCAGCTTAGGCAGGAAGGCCGGCGGCAGCAGCATCGTCACCGCCCAGTCCACCACGCTGACGGCGATGGCCGACGCCGGGATGAGCGCGAGCAACACGGCGGCGATCACGTGGCCGGCGTCTGCGTCAGCAGAACGCGCATACAGCGCGACGACGAGCGAAAGGAGGGCCGTGAGCGCGCCGATCGCGCCCAGGTAGACGAGGGTGGGGTGCGACCGCAGCCATGCGCTGGCCTGGGCGCGCGGCGATGGACGATAGCCGAGCCGGGCTTCGAGCTGCGCCCTGCCGCGGTCGAGCAAGTAGTAGCCGACGTGGCGCTCTCGCGCGCTGCTGCCGTCCATATCCTGCGCCGCGCGGGCCAGCTCGATCGCTTCGCGCGCTACCTCCACCTCTGGTCTCTTGACCGCCTCCGCTAGGCGCTCGATCACCTTGCGATAGTGATCGCGCGTCTCCTTGTCCATGTGCGGGTAGACGCCGGCCGGGTCTTCGCACAGCGTGCGCTCGACGCGGCTGATGCCCTCGAAGAAGTCTTGCCAGTCCACCGTGGCAAGCGCGCGCAGGCTGATGATGCAGTTGGCGACGATTTCCTCGTCCGGCGCGCCGGCCGGCAGCGGCGGACTGATCGGCAGCGGGGTGAACGGCAAGTCGGTGATCTTAGCGACGGCCTGCGCCAGATACTCCAGCACGCTCAGGCGCAGCATGACCGGCAGCGCCCACAGCTCGGCCATCGTCAACGGCGCATCGCCTGGCCGCTGCACGTCTTGGTAGAGCTGCATGAATCGGCTGGCGCGCTCGATGTCCACCGGGTCCAGCCGCGCGCGCTCGCTGGAGATGAATTCCTGGGCGATGGCGTAGATGCGCGGGATGCCGCGCAGTTCACCCGGGTAGTCCGTCAGCTTAATCAGCTTGCGGTAGAAGCCGGGCGGCATGTCCTCGCGGATCTGGCGAATGGCGCCCTGCACTACGTACAGGTTGTCCAGCAGCCACTCGGCAGCGTAGGACGGCAGCCGGTCGCCCGGCTGGCGAAGCTGTGCGACGGCGCGTTCCAGCAGGCGTTCTTGGGCGTCGAGTTGCTCAATCAGGCGCATAGGGAGTTCGATGTCGTCGAGCCGCACGCTGCGATGATGGCCCGTGATCGAACGTCGGCGTCACCGGCCGCGGTGCACTCGGCGCGCGTCCCACGGCGATCAGAACGCCTTCTCGCCGCGAAAGCCGAAGATGCTGCGCACCGGGCTGGCGGCCGTTGCGGCCGGCTGGAACAATCGCTCGGCTGGCGGTTGTGCGTCTTGCACGATCAGCAGCGTGCGGTTGCCGAACGCGATGAAGCTGCTGGCGATGCTGCCGAAGGGCCAGAGCGATTGGCCGGAGTAGCCATGCGCGCTGACGACGACCAGGTCCACATCTTCGCGTTCGGCCAGCTCGTGCAGCGTGCGGCCGACGTGATCGCCGACGATGACGCGCGTCTCCACATCACCGGAGAGCCGGCTGCGCAGGTCGCGCATGTAGTCCTCGGCTTCGCTGCGGTTGCAGGCGACGTAGCGCTCGGAGAGTTCGCTATCGGCGCGGGTGAGGGGCGTGCGGCGCGGCATCTCCGGCCGCTGCACCACGTGCGCCAGCAGGATGTGCGAGCCATGGAGCGCCAAGCGCGTAATGACCGGCATGACATACTCCGCCCGCTGCGATCCGTCCATCGGCACCAGCACGCGCTTGTAAAACGGCTCGTCTGTCTTGAGCGCGGGATGATTTTGAGCCGCCTGGTGCGCGCGCACGATCATGAGCGACGTGTAGGCGCGCAGTGCGACTTTCTGCACCACGCTGCTGACGTTCCACTCGCTCAGGCCGCTGCGGCCGTGGCTGCTGCAGATGATAAGGTCGGCGCCTTCGTTTCGCGCGACGTCGAGAATCTGCTCGGCGGGCGGGCCTTCGGCCAGCCGGCTGGCGACGGCGATGCCCTCGCTCTCGAGCCGCCGGGCGATGTCGGACAGATAGCACTGCGCCTCGGCACGCTTCAATCGCCATTCCAGCGGGTTGACGGGCAGCGTCGCTTCGGCCGGGCGCGGTGCGTCAATAACGTGCAGCAGCATCACGCGCGAGCCGAACTCGTGTGCAATGGCGCTTACGTGTGGCAATACGCACTCGGCCAGCGCCGAGCGGTCGAGTGGTACCAAGAGACGCTCAAACATGTTTCAACCTCACGCTGTGCGCCTATCGTTCGCCCCGGCGTGCATGGTTGGAGGCCGAGATGTGGCGTCGCGTATTTGCGAAGTGCGAGAACGACAGGCGCGCGTAACCGCTTAGGCGGCCATGCGACGAAAGCTCGTTTGAAGCCTACGGCGCCATCGGCGACGGCCGGCGCCGTTTAACGTGGTTCAATGTATTGCAATGTTATAACGCGGACGTAAGAGTATTATAGGAGGGCGATTTACGGCGGGTGCATTTTCTAGCGGGGCATTGCGTAAATTTGCGCAGCGGATGAATCCGCGCGCAACGCATGGCAAAGCCGGCGTACGGCCGGCTTTGCTGCAAATTGCCTGCGACCTTCAGTCGCCGGGCATTTTGCCTCAGCGGGAAGTACGCCCTTTGCGGCCTCGCCGCGTCGCCGAAAGAGAATCGAGGAATCACAACGCCATGGACCAATACAAAGTAACCCCCGGCCGTCCCATCCGCCTCAGCGATTTCGACCCGGACGACACCAGCCTGTTCGACGGGAAGAAGGCTGCAGCCAAGGAGCAGGTGGATGCGCTGAACGACGAACTCGAGGCCTTGCAGGAGCTGATGTACGCCGAGCATAAGCGCAAGCTGCTGGTGGTGCTGCAGGCGATGGACACCGGCGGCAAAGACGGCCTGATCCGCTCGGTGTTCGACGGCGTGAACCCGCAGGGCGTGAAGGTGGCCAATTTCAAAGCGCCGACGCCGGCCGAACTCGACCGCGATTACCTGTGGCGCGTGCATCCCCACGTCCCCGGCAAGGGCGAGATCGTCATCTTCAACCGCAGCCACTACGAGGATGTGCTGATCGTGCGCGTGCAGGGGCTGGTGCCGGAGTCGGTGTGGCGGCGCCGCTACCAACACATCCGCGAGTTCGAGCGCATGCTGGCCGACGAGGGCGTGACCATCCTCAAGTTCTACCTGCACATCAGCAAAGACGAGCAGAAGCGCCGGCTGCAGGCGCGCCTGGACGACCCGACCAAGCACTGGAAGTTCAACGTCGGCGACTTGAAGGAGCGCGCCCGCTGGGACGACTACATGCAGGCCTACGAGGACGCCATCAACGAGACCAGCACCGAATGGGCGCCGTGGTATGTGATCCCGGCCAACAAGAAGTGGTATCGCGACTGGGTCGCCGTGAACATCATCCTGCACACGCTGCGGGGTTTCAACATGCGCTACCCGCAGCCGAAGGAAGACTTGAGCAAGGTCGTGATCGAGTGATGGCCGGCTTCAACACCCGGCCAAAAATCGCGCGCCCAGCAGAATGCCCTGTTGTTCGCTTTCGGCGGCGCCGTTGAAGTTGGCGTCCTCCAGCTCGATCGAGATCATGCCTTTGTATTTGTGCGCGGCCAGGATGCGCATCACCTCCACCCAGCGCACCTGGCCGTGGCCGGGGATGCAATAGCGCCAGGCCATGCCGCCGTAGGCGACCGGCTTGGCGAAGGTCGGCGGCTGTTCGTAGCCGAACTCGTATAGATTCTCGGCGTCCAGCTCGGTGTCCTTGCCGTGCACGTGATACACGCGCGGGGCGAACTCGCGCAGGAAGCGGATGTGGTCAATGCCCATGCGCATGAGGTGTGACGGGTCGTAGTTGATCCCTATCACCTTCGCCGGCACGGCCTTGAAGAAGGCGCGGTAGCCCTCCGGCGTGCAGCACAGCGCTCCCGGCCCCGGCCAGCCTTCGATCACGATGCGCGCCCGCGCCGCCTCGAGGGCGGGCACGAGCTGGGTGAAGCTCTCGATCATGTAGCCGAAGTTCTCGGCGCGCGGCAGCTCCGGCTTCTCCGGCAGCATGACCAGGAAGTAGTTGAGCGGCCCGAGCGCCGCATTCTGCTCGATATAAGCTGCGTTGGCCTCCACCGCTTTGCGGCGCGTGGCCTTGCTGGGCGAGATCATGCCCTGCCACTCCTTGAGGTCAACCGAGCCGATGCGCAGGCCGGCGTCGAGGACGAGCCGGCCGGTTGTGTCGGCATCGCGCCCGAGGTCAATGCCGCTGAGGCCGTTGTCTTTGGCCCACTGCAGCAGGGCCGGCAGGTCTTTCTGCCAGGCCGAGCCGCCGCGTCGAAATCCGATGGGGAAGTTTCCGGTGCGTGTGTTCATGATG